>CAZWLV010000281.1:0-2118 GCA_964634715.1 uncultured Lachnoclostridium sp.
CATCAGCACCGCCATGATCACACCGCAGAGGATCCCAACCGAATATGCCGCTTTTTCTTTTACCAGAAAAACTCCAACCACTTCAAAAAGTACACCGAAAATAAGAATCCCGATCAAAAGCTCCAGTACTGTCCGCTTTAAACTATCCATCTTTTCTATCATTCTTTTTTTCGTTCTCCTCCTTATAAATAGCAGAAAGCATCACATGAACATTCCGCATCCCTGCCAGTGCTCCCAGAAAAAACAAAGGAACAAATGCAGGAAATGAAAACTCTTTTTCCAGATAAAGTCCCAGCATACAACACAAAAAAATAGGAACAAGCATGCTGATACCTACCTGCGAAATCATTGTCAACGATTTTGCTACGATTTTGTTATCCTTCATAACCTGTCCCTCACAAACCATATATACTGTACTAATTTTAATACATTTTTTTTCAAAAGTCTACATGAAAAAAATTACACTCGAATGATGACTGCTGAAAATGGATTCAGTTTACAGCGAAGTGTTTCTCCTGTCAAGATACAATTTTTTTCTTCTTCCGGCGTGCTTCCGCCAAACCGCTGCCAGTCACTGTTCAGCAAGATTTTTGCATCTTTTGCTCCTTCCACATAAACTTCATAATCCTCCTGTACCCGGTCGCTGAAATTACAGATGACCGCCAGTCTTTCTCCTTGACTTTTCCGTACAAATGCATAGATACAGCGTGATTCCTGATGACAATCCAGCCACTGAAATCCTTCTTCCCTGTAATCCCACGCTGACATTGCCGGATGTTCCAGATAAAGATGGTTCAATTCTCTCATAAACCGGTAAAAATCATCATGCTTCGGATATTTCCGAAGTTCCCAGTCCTGTTCCCGTTTTTCATCCCATTCTCTGAACTGGCCAAATTCATTTCCCATAAAGTTCAGCTTTTTGCCCGGATGTGTCATCATATAAAGATACATCGCTCTTGCCTGCGGAAACTTCATCTCATAATCCCCGTTCATCTTCTGGAGGATCGTTGCTTTTCCATGTACGACCTCATCATGAGATAACGGCAGAAGATACTGCTCATTTCTAAAATAATACATAGAAAATGTTAATTTGTGGTAATGATCGCTCCGATACTGCGGAGCCGTCTGGAAATACTGCAGCGTATCGTGCATCCAGCCCATATCCCATTTATAATCAAAGCCCAGTCCGCCCTGTTCAATGCTTTTGGTAACATCAGGGTAACTGGTGGAATCTTCTGCTGCCAGAATACAGCCCGGATTATTCTGTTTTAATCCCTGATTCATATATTTGATAAAGTCTACGGCATTTCCATTCACACCGCGTTTTTCATCGCCCTGCCAGTAAATGATCCTGCTGATGGCATCCATACGAAGACCGTCAAAATGATATTCCTTCAGCCAGTAATTTGCCGCTGACTGTAAGAAGCTTCTGACTTCGCCTCTGGAATGCATAAAATTACAGCTTCCCCATTCACTGACTCCGACATCGCCATGCGGATATTCGTAAAGGCTGGTTCCGTCATATTTTGCCAGACCATAAGCATCTACTGCAAAATGCACCGGTACATAATCTAAGATTGCACCGATCCCGTTCTGATGGAGCTTGTCGATGAGCATTTTCAGCTGTTCTGCTGTTCCGTAACGGCTGGTAGGTGCAAAGAAACCGGTATTTTGATAGCCCCAGCTTTCATCACACGGATGCTCACTTAACGGCAGAAATTCTACATAATTATATCCTGCTTCTTTCAAATACCGGATCAGCGGTTCCGCGATCTCATCATACCGATACCAGCTTTCCTGTGTTTCCCCTTTCTTTCTCCATGATCCCAGATGAAGTTCATAGATATTGAGCGGTTCTTCTTTTCTGTCATTGCGGCTTCGCATCCACTGCTCATCATGAAATTCGTACGTATGCAGATTCCGTATTACCGATCTGTGAGCCGGTCTTAACTCCATTCCAAATCCATACGGATCGCAATGTTCTACCGGAACATCATTCTGCCCGTAGATCCTGTATTCATAAGTATCTCCTTCTTTGGCATTTTCTACCCACACTTCAAAAAAATTACCGTCATTTACTTTCTGCATCGGAAGATCCTGCCCGTTCCAAAGCAGTAC
>CAZWLV010000282.1:0-2114 GCA_964634715.1 uncultured Lachnoclostridium sp.
TGAAATAAAACCCCTGTGACAGATTTACTTTTCTATCTGTCACAGGGGTTTTTCTTTACTTTCCTGTTTCTTTCGCTATCTTTATTCTATATCATAAGTATTCACTTCTTCTACATGCTGCCGCAGGGAATCCATTCTCGCATCCAGATCGGCACTTAATTCTGCACATTCCAGAAGTTCTTTTGCCATATCTTCCGTAAATTCAAAGTCTTTTTTATAACAGAGCTGATGTTCCAGACTTGCCCAGAAATCCATGGCGATCGTGCGAAGCTGGATCTCTACCTGCATCAGTTTCTTTTCATGTTCCAAAAAGATCGGCACAGTTACGATCAGATGAAGACTTCGGTAACCATTTGCTTTTGGATTCCGGATATAGTCTTTTTTCTCCAGAAGTGTAATATCATCCTGCTTTAACAGTGCATCTGCCAGAAGATAAACATCATCGACAAACGGACAGACCACTCTGACACCTGCCACATCATGGATATGTTCTTCGATCGCTTCCAGTGAAAACGGCAGATCTCTTCTTTCCAGTTTTTCTTTAATACTTTCCAGACGTTTTAAACGGCTTTTAATGCCATTGATCGGATTACGATCATAACGAAGAGAAAATTCTTCGTTTAAAACATTAAATTTCGTCTCTACTTCCATGATCGCACATCGGTAATATGCCATCAGTTTATTATAATTTTGAAGAATGCCTTTTGACCACTCCATCATATCTTCATTAAAAAATGCATCCAGAAGTTTTCGTTCTCTTACTTTATCTTCCAATACACTATTTTTCATATGTTTCTACCCCCTGTGTAAATGGATTTTCCGGCTGTGTATCCCTTTTCTTTTCAGGACACAGTCGCATTCTTTCTATGCTTTTATATTAACATAATTCTTTTCTGAAACCTATCTCCTTTCGCAAAGTTTTCAAAAATTTAACAAATTGCTCACGAACTATAAAAAAATACTCTGCAAGTTTCGTTGGTTCTCACAACGTTCGCCCAATCAGCATGCAATCATGCATTTTTTCTCACAGTTATCATGGTACTCCTCAAATACTTTTGCAAACACAATATTTTCATCACTAGTCACGAAAAAAGGAGTGCCGCTCTGCGACACTCCCAAATATGTTTTAATTAAAATTCTAAGTTTTTGCCTGTTTCTTTGTTGAATACGTGTGCAACACTTCCGCTGAATGTAAAGCCGATTTCTTTGCCCATTCCAACTGTTTCATTTCCGAGAGTTGGGATGATGAGGATTACATCCTGTCCTTCATAAGATACGTGATAATGGATTTCGCTACCCATCATTTCAGATACATCTACCACGCCTTTCAGAAGTTCATCTCCTTTTAATGTCAGATGTTCAGGTCTTACGCCTAATGCGATTTCCTGTTCTGCTACGTTGTTTGCAGCCAGTCTTGCCTGTTTGTCTTCTGATAATTCTACAGTGATGCCGCCAAGTGCTACTGCATATTTACCGTTGTTTTTCACGAGTTTTGCATCAAAGATGTTCATACGAGGCATTCCGATGAATCCTGCTACGAACAGGTTTGAAGGATGATCGAATACTTCCTGAGGAGTTCCTACCTGCTGGATCACACCGTCTTTCATGATAACGATTCTGTCACCAAGTGTCATAGCTTCTGTCTGGTCATGTGTTACATAGATGAATGTTGTATCGATTCTCTTACGTAATTTGATGATCTCAGCACGCATCTGGTTACGGAGTTTTGCATCAAGGTTTGATAAAGGTTCGTCCATGAGAAGAACTTTTGGATTACGAACG
This sequence comes from uncultured Lachnoclostridium sp., assembly GCA_964634715.1. Taxonomy (GTDB): domain Bacteria; phylum Bacillota; class Clostridia; order Lachnospirales; family Lachnospiraceae; genus HGM12587. The sequence goes on from CAZWLV010000282.1 coordinate 1,783, forward strand.
ATCGCACGTCCGATAGCAACACGCTGTCTCTGTCCACCGGAAAGAGCCTTTGGTTTTCTTTCAAGGTATTCTGTAATACCAAGGATCTGTGCTGCTTCACGAACTTTTTTATCGATTTCTGCTTTGTCCATTTTTGCAAGTTTTAATGGGAAAGCCATGTTTTCATATACTGTCATGTGTGGATATAAAGCGTAGCTCTGGAATACCATTGCGATATCTCTGTCCTTAGGAGCTACATCGTTTACACGTTTGCCGTCGATGTATAAATCACCGCCGCTGATCTCTTCCAGACCTGCAACCATACGGAGTGTTGTAGATTTACCACATCCTGA
>CAZWLV010000283.1:0-2104 GCA_964634715.1 uncultured Lachnoclostridium sp.
TTCGGTAATTATAATTTTAAAACAAAAGTAGTTTTAAATGGTGAGCTGTTCTCTATTGTCAGTAGAGAGCAGCTTTTTTTGTATGACGGGCATGCCGTCAGTCTGTGGTGAAAGTCCACAAGGGGCGTAGTTGCCGACGAACCCCAGAGCGACTCCCAAGGTTTACACTGTGAGGTGTGGGCGAGAAGAAGGGATAGCGAAATCGTAGCCTGACGAACAGAAATCTGATATAAGGCGTACATGGCGGATAAGCTGGCAAAAGGCAGTGAAGTCCAAAAGGCAACCGTAACCCATGTGCGTAAATCAGACAGGTAGACGAGGAAAGACTGGGAGGCTTATCCCGTGAGGTCTCATGGGCGGTCTCATTAGCTGTAGTAACAACGAACCATGAGAAGTCAGCAGAAGCCGTAGTAGGCAGGGTTCTGAGATGGGCACTGCTAAAGGGCTGAACAATGTAACCGTGTAATCAAATGTATGCCCCATGGAATACCTGACAGCAGGAAGGGCAAAACGTAAATGAGCAGGTACTGCATAACTTAGGGCGAATCCATGGGAACGGAAAGGAGAAAGCACACAAGGCAATGTCGGAATTGTTGGAAAAGATACTGTCCAAAGATAACATGAATGCCGCATATAAAAGAGTCTGTGCCAATAAAGGAGCAGACGGAGTAGATGAAGTGACGGTTGAAGAACTCAGTGATTATATCAAAGAGAATTGGGATAGTATCAGGGATCAAATTAGGCGCAGGGAATACAAACCCCAGCCAGTCAGGAGGGTGGAAATACCAAAACCTAACGGCGAAGTGAGAAAGCTCGGAATCCCGACTGTAATGGACAGAGTAATTCAGCAAGGTATCGTGCAAATGATAAGCCCCATGTGCGAGCCTCTGTTTTCAGAATGGAGCTATGGCTTCAGACCGAACAGAAGCTGTGAAATGGCAATCGGGCAACTGCTTATATATTTAAACGAAGGGTACGAATGGATAGTGGATATCGACTTGGAGAAATTCTTCGACAACGTACCGCAGGACAAGTTGATGAGTCTTGTACACGACATTATCAATGACGGCGACACGGAATCCCTTATCCGCAAGTACCTAAAAGCAGGGGTGATGACGCCACAGGGCTACGAGGAAACAAAACTCGGAATGCCACAGGGCGGAAATCTGTCACCGCTACTATCAAACATCATGCTGAATGAACTTGACAAGGAACTGGAAGCAAGAGAACTCCGTTTCACGAGATACGCGGATGACTGCGTTATTGCAGTCAGGAGCGAATCGAGTGCGAAAAGAGTTATGTGGAGGGTGTCGGACTGGATACAGAGGAAACTGGGACTAAAGGTCAACATGACTAAGACTCACATCACAAGACCGCAAAAATTGAAATATCTAGGTTTTGGATTCTACAAGGACAGCAAGGCAAAAGAATGGAAATGCAGACCACATCAGGATTCTGTGAAGAAATTCAAGAGGAAGCTGAAAGAACTGACTTGTAGGAAGAAGCCCGGAACAGTCACAGGAAAGGTTGCGCAAATCAATCAGGTGACAAGAGGGTGGATAAACTATTATGCTCTCGGTTCAATGAAAACAGCAATGACAGAGATAGACGCACATCTAAGAACCAGACTCAGAATCATTATCTGGAAACAGTGGAAAGTACCGAAGAAGCGGCAGTGGGGATTGCAGAAGCTTGGGATAGGGAAAGACCTTGCGCGGCTGACAGCGTACTGTGGCGACCGTTATTACTGGGTTGCCACAAAGACGTGTATGGTCAGGGCAATCTCCAAAGATGTACTTGCCAAGGCAGGGCTTGTAAGCTGTCTTGATTATTACAATGAGCGACATGCTTTGAAGTTATGTTGAACCGCCGTATGCCGAACGGCATGTACGGTGGTGTGAGAGGGGGATTAAATTCCCCCTACTCGATCGTAATTATAAAGGACTGAATCGTTACGAAAGTGTATATGTTTTGCGAGAATAGAGAAATCGCATTGTGTTTGTCAGCAAGGTACTGTATGCTGAAACCGGTAACTATGAAATTAGACAGGCCATAGAATAAATGGAGGTTTTTCTATGAAAAAGAAGCTTATCAGTACCCTGTT
>CAZWLV010000284.1:0-2103 GCA_964634715.1 uncultured Lachnoclostridium sp.
CCAATTTTATACAGATATCAAAAGAGACAGATCCGAAGATCTGCCTCTCTTTTGACTGTCTGTGTCCTTGCAATCATTGCAAAGCACCGACAGTTCACATTTTTATTGTCCTATCTTATGATCCGAACGATCTGATTTCTTAGAAACCAAAAACTTCTGATACTGTTTTGTCAGAAAGAGCACCTGTTCCGCCAAGGACATAGCCTGATGTAATTCCGTTTGCTTTCACATATCCTGCTGCCGCTGTTGTATTATCATCTTTTGTTAAGATGAGCGGTGCATTTAATGCTGCTGCAAGAGGTCCGCCGCATAATCCGTCAGGGAAGTTCGTTCCGTTGGCTACGACTGCTGCTGTTACATCGCCAAAGAACGTTTCTGCTACTTTTACAGATGTTTCATATCTGGATGCTCCGGAAAGTCTTGTTACTTTACCATAAGCTGACAGTTCTTTTTCGATTGTTCCACTGACTGCACCTGTTCCGCCAACGATAAAGATTTTTGCATCTTTCATGCCTGCAAGAACTGCTTTCTGACCAGCACTTAAGCTTTCACCCGGTTTTACGAGCATGATCGGTCTTCCTGTTGCAGATGCTGATAAGCTGTCTGCAAATTTGTTACCGGTTGCTACGATGATCTCATTGCCTGTGATTCCTGCTTCTTCAAGAATCATTAAGCTTGTTTCATATCTGGATGCTCCGGAGATTCTGCCTACCGCATATCCTGCTGCTTTCAGTGTATCTTCCACATTCTGTGGAACAGCACTTGTTCCGCCGAGGATATAAACTTTTCCGCCTTCTGTTACATTTGCTTTGATATAGTCACGTAACTGGTCTACATTTTCAGCTTTTCCGTTTGTCAGAAGGATCGGTGCATTTTTCACAGATGCAAGATAACTTCCTGAAAGAGCATCTGCAAACTTCTGACCGGTTGCTACGATCACGGTGTCAAATTTGTCAACGCCAAGTGTTTCCTTATAAGTATCTGCTACTTTATAGGCTGTTTCATATCTGCCTTTTCCGGAAAGTCGTTCAACTCCTGTTTTTTCCGCACCTGTACCTACGGTAACTGTACATTTTGCAAGTGTTCCTAAAGCATTGCTTACAGTGATCACTGTTGTACCATCTTTTAATGCAGAAACTACACCGTTTTTATTTACTTTGGCAACTTTTTCATTAGAAGATGTCCATACAAGTCCTTTCAGAACATTACCGTCTGTCGGAATTGCTTTTAATTCTGCTGTTTCGCCTGTTTTTACAGTTACATCTTTCAGTGTTGCTTTTGAAGCAACTTTTTCAACACGGATCGGTTCGATTTCTGCTAAGCAGCCAAATCCGTTTCCGCCCTGTTCAATAATGAATTCAATATACTGTGCATTTACAGTTTCATCAAAGAGCTGTGTTACCCATTCACCTGCACCTGTACTTGTTGTCAGATGTTCTCCTGATGCAACTACTGTACCGTCTGCATCTTTGATATTGTAGCTGTATTTGCTAATAATACCATTCTTTGTTCCGCTTCTCTGCTGGAATTTGAATCCACCGATATCAAGCGTTGTTCCAAGGTTGATCGTAAGGATTGCCGGGTTGCTTTCACTTACTGCAAAGCTTCCTGTACTCCATGCTGTATGCCAGAATGTAGAACCGTTACCATCAATGGCAGCTGTTGCATATCCGTTGACATCACCTTCACCGCCTGCTTCTTCTGTATTTGCTTCAATACTGATATTTGCAAATTCAGTTCTTTCAATATCTGCCGGCATTGTGTCAGTTACTGTAAATGTAAATTCTTCTGTTTCACCTGTTGCATAAACTGCAGTTACGTTTGCTGTACCAGCACCGATCGCTTTGATCTGATTGTTTGCTTTATCTACTGTTACAACTTTTTCATTATCAACTGTCCATGTAATTTCATTAAGGCTGCTTCCGCAGATGTCTGCTGTTTCACCTAAGAAAAGATCTGTTGCACTTACAGTAACAACTTTTGCATCTTTATCTTCTGTAATCTTGAGATTATCAAGAATAAAGTCTACGGTACCTGTTGATGTATTACTCTGGCAGAGGCTTCCGTTCATATAAAGACCGATCCATGTCTGTCCTGAACCGC
>CAZWLV010000285.1:0-2097 GCA_964634715.1 uncultured Lachnoclostridium sp.
AGCTTGCAAATTTTTCTCCGCCGTGTACGACACGATGTCCTACTGCACCAACTTCTTCAAGGCTCTTGATCACGCCTGTTTTTTCGTTTGTTAATGCGTTCAGTACTAACTGGATTGCTTCTGTATGTGTTGGCATTGCAGCTTCTGTTACTTCTTTTTCGCCGCCTGCAGGGCTGTATGTCAGTCTTCCGTCGATACCGATACGTTCGCAAAGACCTTTTGCAAGTACTTTTTCTGACATAGAGTCGATCAGCTGATATTTCAGTGATGAGCTTCCGCAGTTGATAACTAAAATATTCATGATAAAATTTCTCCTTAATTTATAGATCATCCCGACTGTACGTCTTTACAGTACGGGGATCTTTTATTTTAGATTCTGTAACTGTCCACTCCTTCCATCGCTGTGGCAGGTGAACAGTTTCCATATGATTACAAATCTGTTTGCTTACTGTGCCTGAGCCTGTACAGCTGTGATCGCTACGACACCTACGATATCTTCTGCTGAACATCCACGAGATAAGTCATTTACCGGTTTTGCGATACCCTGTGTAACTGGTCCGTATGCTTCTGCTTTTGCAAGTCTCTGTACTAATTTGTAACCGATGTTTCCAGCATCAAGGTCTGGGAATACGAGTACGTTTGCTTCACCTGCAACCGGGCTGTTTGGAGCTTTTGATTTTCCTACGCTTGGAACGATTGCTGCATCTAACTGCATTTCACCATCAACCATTAATTCAGGATGCTGTTCTTTTACGATACGTGTAGCTTCTACTACTTTATCAACATCAGCGTGTTTTGCACTGCCCATTGTAGAATGAGAGAGCATTGCAACTTTTGCAGGTTTCTGAACTAATAATTCGAAAGATTCTGCTGAAGAAGCTGCGATCGCTGCAAGTTTTTCTGGATCCGGGTTCTGTTCAAGACCGCTGTCAGCAAATACGAATGTACCGTTTTCGCCGTATTCACAATCTGGAACTACCATTAAGAAGAATGCAGATACCAGTTTTGTACCCGGTTTTGTTTTGAGGATCTGTAAGCATGGTCTTAATGTATCAGCTGTAGAATGGCATGCTCCGGATACCATACCGTCTGCATCACCCATTTTAACCATCATAACACCATAGTATAAATACTGGTTCATGAGGATTTCTGTAGCCTGTTCTTTTGTCATGCCTTTTTTGCTTCTTAATTCAACTAATTTGTCAATATATTCAGGAGCTTTTGGATCTGTTGCAGGATCTACAACTTTGATTCCTGTCAGGTCAAGACCTTCTCCGCCTTTTTTCACTGCTTCTTCAGTACCTACTAAAATAATATCAGCGATACCTTCTTTCATGATCTGAGCAGCAGCTTCATATGTTCTGCGGTCTTCTGTTTCCGGTAAAACGATCACTTTCTTGTCTGCTCTTGCTCTTTCTTTGATTACGTCAATAAATCCCATGATTATCGACTCCTTTCTCTTTATGCCATATTTCCTGTCCATACACATGGACAGACCTATGAAATTATTATACATTCGTAAATTTTAAAATTCAAGCCATGTTATGCATTTTCGGCATTTTGCACTCCGAAAAATACAAATCCTGCCGTTTTATCCCCTGTTTTTCTCTGCCAAAGACGAAAAATCCTTTTTTCAGAAGCACATTATCCTTCTATTTCAGATACAAGCACACAATTCGGTGTTTCGATCTTCAGAGGCTTCGCACACATGGTAAAGATCTTTCTCTCATAATCCACTTTGAAGATCGTGATCGAATTGCTTTCATGATTAAAGGACATGATATGCTGATTATCCGGGAAAAAGTCGATCGCCTTCGGATAATCTCCGCTGACCGGTAAGATACATACTTTTTCAAGCATTCCCGTTTCATTGTCTACGTGAAAGATTCCTGCACTGTTATCTCCCGCATTAGTGATCAAAAGTTTCTTATCATCCCTTGAAAAACGAAGTGCACATGCAGAACTGCTGCCTGCATGATATTCATTTAATGTAGGAACCGTCTGGATCAGTTCGAATTTCGGAGATTTTCCGCCGTCTTCATAGGAATACACACTGACATAATTTTTCAGTCCGCAGATCAGATAACAGAATTTTCC
>CAZWLV010000286.1:0-2097 GCA_964634715.1 uncultured Lachnoclostridium sp.
AATGGGAAACAAAAAAATGAGAAAACACCGGATTTTAGCATTTTTGATGGCATTTTTGATGGTGTTTACGATGATCCCGACATCGGCATTTGCGGAAACCGCAAAAAGTGAAGAAGAAAAAGATTATGATTTGAAAATTCTCACTTTTGAAGATGCAGATTATGAGGGAGAGAGCGATGATTATTGGACATCGCTGGTGGATGATCCACAGTATGGTGGTCAGTTGCTTTATGGTTCCAGCGGAACAGGAGTTACTTCAGAAGAAGAGGCTTACACATGGACAGATGCTGGTAATACAGAACTGACACATACATTAGTAAAAGGAATGAGCTGGTTTGGATCTGGAGATACATGGTGCTATTGGAATGGCGGACATGCAGTATCTAACTATGTTTCCGGTGAAGAAACTGTTTATGGAGATTTTGAGTCGCAGCTGACTGTATATAAAGAAGGCGTAGAAGGTCTTGCAACTACAGGAGGCGGTCACAATGGTTCCAATAATTTTGCTGTTCATGACGGATATATGGATGATTCACCTTATAATGCGACAGAAGCGCTTCCGGCACTTTCTTTTGCAGATGGAAAAGCACGTGTGATCGATCATATGTATGTCAACAGCACCTGTTATTTTCTGAATTGTTGTGCGAACGGAAATGGACTTACGACAGCCATCGGTTATGGTGATTGGGTAAAACTGGTAGCAACCGGTTATCATGAAGATGGAACAACGTCAGAAGTTACATTTACGATGTGTGATGGACCGGATTATATCGTAAAAGATTGGACAAAATGGGATTTATCAGAGCTTGGCGAAGTTACAAAAGTAGATTTTAATGTAAAAGGTTCAGTAGACAATGGCTATGGATTTTCCATTCCGGCATATTTTGCATATGATGATGTTGCAGTAAGATTTGAAAAAGAAGCAGAAGAAGAAATTGGTGATCATTTTACTGTTACAGCACCGGAAGGATCTGTGGTTTCAGCAGGAACATTAAAAACATATTATATTTATAATTTTGCAGAACCATTGAGCAAAAAGACTGAAAATGGAAAAGTTGTCTATAAATTTGCTCCATTAACTGGTACTTCTTTTATCCGTGTACAAAGACCGGATGATCCGGATGCAGTTACTTATTGGGATTATAGAACATTGTCAAATGGAACTTCGATTGAAGTAACAGAAGAAATGTTGTTTATGAATGATGAACATGCATTTGATGCAGATACGGTTTATCATGATTTTGAAGAAAATGCAATGGATGTTGCAAATATTTATCTCAATGGTAATGAAAAAGGATATTTAAATCTGGAAGAAAATGATACCTATGAATTAAATATTGTACGTAACTGGATGGCGATTGAAAGTTTCAGTAATGCTAAAGTCGCACTTCCGGATATGTCGTATAAAGTAATTGATTTTGAAGGAAATGACAGTGATGTTATTACGGTAGTTCCGGATGAAAATAATAATTCCGTAGCGACAATTACAGCAAATAAAGAAGGTACGGCGGTGGTACTGGTAACGTATGATGCAATGTATCATACATTAGCAGCTCAGAGTGCATTAGGATATGGATCAGCACCAGAAAAGTTTTCAGCAATCTGGCCGGAAAATACAGGCGTATTAGTTGTCAGTGTAGGAGAAAATGAAGATTCTATTGACACTAATATGGTAATTAATGAAGGTAAAAATGCTGATACGAACATTAGTAAGTTAGTAGGCGATAAATTAGATGCTGAACATGATGAATTATACTATGTTGGTGATGAAGGTGCAGAATATACATTTACGCCGGAAACAGGCTGTACAGTATCTGTGAATAGATCGATCCTGACAGATGATAGTTTAACTTATCAGGGATTTACGACAGATGGCATTATGGTTGATCAGGAAACAGGTGCTGTTACCATTACAGGTCTTACCAGTGGCCGTCATATTGTTCGTGTAGAAAAAGATGATCAGACAACCTATCAGGTGATTACTGCGAAAAAGACAAGCTATACGGTTACGGATGCCGATGGAAATACAATTGAAAAAGATACGATTGTAGCTCCGGGTACAACAGTAACCGTACAGTTTGGTGATCTCTACAATCC
>CAZWLV010000287.1:0-2091 GCA_964634715.1 uncultured Lachnoclostridium sp.
GGTTATAAATCGATTACGATTCCGGCAGGAACGACGGATGTGAAAGTGGATCTGATGAATCCGGAAAATAATCAGGTTTATTTTCAAATTTCTTTTTATCTTCCGGATACAGAAGAAACGATCTATACTTCGAAGCTGATCAAGCCGGGACAGCATATTTATGAGATCACTCTGGAGCATGCAATGGAGCCGGGAGAATATCCATTGACGGTAAAATATGCAACTTATAGTTCAGATGATTCTTTGACACCAAAAAATGGTGCAGATGTTAATTGTACCCTGATCGTAGAGTAAGCACTCAGACGAACAGATCGTAAGTCTGATCATTTGATTACGCGAGGAGCGTAAAAAATAGTTTAGCTATCAATTCTTGAAAAAATGCAGAAAGATCATAAGCGCGCAAAATGAGTGATCCTGCTCTTTAGAATGCAGTCACTCTAAATTTCTGCCAAGATCAGGAATTTGCATAGATGATAAAGTGAAAAACAGAAAGGAAAACTTATTATGAAACTGAAAAGATTTACAGCACTGGCATTATCAGCAGTGATGACACTTGGAATGAGCACTGCCTCATTTGCAGCAGAAACCACAAAAGCAAACGGAGATTATACAGGTACCGTTCATTTTTACAAAGCAACAGACCCATCGACACTGAGTATGTGTGACAATATTTTTGTACATACCGCAGATGTGGAACTGACAGATGATGCGGCAAACCTGACATTTTATGTGGCATATCCACTGCCGAATTTTGCCAGCCAGTGTGAAGGCGGAACGATCTATGATGTAAAAATGACCGTAGACGGAACAGAATATCTTGGAGAATGCGATATTGAAACAAAAGCCGAAAAATTATTTGATGGAAACGGTGCAATGTTCGGTATCAATGCAGGTGATGTACTTCCGACAGAAGCAGTCAGTGTGAGCCTTCCAAGATCTGCCGTAGATTCTTTTGAAGAAGGAATCCAGACAAGTGTTTTTGTTAATCCGGTAATGTACAGTACACAGAATTTTGTTGTAAAAGTAACAGATCTGACAGCAGCAGATCAGGGTTCTTCTGATGTGAAAGATGATCAGCAGTCTATGCAGATCACAGCAGATGTAGAAGAAGTGATCTCTGAACCGTCTTATACAGTCACAGTTCCGGCAAGTACAGCACTTGGAACACTTAGCACAGAAAAAGACACTTCCGTAAACTATGGTGTGACCGTAAAAGCAGCTGATCTGAACGGCAAATTAGCAGTTACAGCTCCGGCAGCTGGAGAATTAAAGAGCGGAGAAAATACACTGGCATTTGCAAACAGTTTCGGAACACAGACAGTTACAGCTGATACAGAAGGAACTGTATTAAATGGTGCTTTAAGTGTAACAGCAGCCGATGTAAAAGCTGCAAAAGCAGGAAATTATACAGGAACAACAACATTTACGATTACTTATACAGCAAACTAGGGAACGATTGGCGTTAGATTGCCAAGTGCGTTGTTTATGAAAATAAGAAATCATTAAGTAAGATGCAGGAATCCCCATGGGAACTCTCAGGGGTTCCTGCATTTTTCTGAAATAGGATACTTTTGGTGCATGGCAAAATTCATGCCGCAAATGTGTAAGATGGCGTAAATGATCAAACATAGTTTGTGAAAACAGATAAACTGAAAAATACAAGAAACGATGGAGAGAAGTAATGAAAAAATGCAAGAAAAGTTTGATGACAGGAATTTTGATACTTACCTGTCTGCTGCAGCCGTTGTGGGTATTGGCTTCTGATGATCTGACAGAAACTGCATCCGGAACCATGGAGATTACTGCGGCAATCCGGGAAACGGATTCTCCGTTTTATTCTGTAGTGATCCCGGAAGCAGTATCAATGGGAAGTTTAAGTAAACAAACAGACAATGAGCAGGAATATGAGATCATTGTCAGAACCAAAGAAAAAGACGGAACCGTTACGGTATCAGCACCGGAAGAAGGCGTGCTGAACAATGGAACACATACATTAAAATTTACAAATGATTTTGGAAAACAGGCTTTTTGTGCAGATGCTGAAGTTTCGGAAAAGCATCTGAATGGAAAGATTTATATAACAGCAGAAGC
>CAZWLV010000288.1:0-2063 GCA_964634715.1 uncultured Lachnoclostridium sp.
TCCATTTGCCAAGAATGATACATATTATGATCCCCAAAACCGTACCGATGACACCCAAAGTCAGCTGTTCTGCACCGAGCATCTTTCTGACAGTTTTGGCAGGAATGCCAAGGATACGAAGGATCGCCGCACGTTTTGCACTTTGCAGCAACAGCAGTAAAGAAACCATGCCGCCTGCCAGCATTGCGACAATCTGTGCGATCGGATAAAGGATTTCCATCAGATGCAGATTTTGTTCCATTGGCTCCACTGCCATGCGAAGCTCTTCATCCCATACTTTGAACTTAATCTTCGCCTTGCTAGATGTATCGCTTTCTGCAAGCTCTTCTAAAAGTTCTCTGAATTCATCAAGTTCTCTATTTTTTGATGAATCGATTGTAAATCCAACTTTTGAATAGTACAATGTGTCATTGTTTATTACTTTTAACGCAGAAGCCGGCATGATCGCAAGATCTCCGTAAGCCGTATCAACATTCGTGAATGTCCCTTCATAGCTTCCCACAATTTTAACCGAAACATCTTTCGTGCCTCTGTAAATTGTTAAACAATCTCCGTAATTCACATCAAACTGATCCATCATATCTTTGGAAATAATGATCGGATACCCTTCTGTAATTTCCGTATAATCTTTTTTTAATAAAGATTCATCCAAACCTTCCTGATAAGTAATCTTTCCATATTTTAACTCTTCAGTTCCGCCTGAACTCCACAACGAATTGACATTCAAGTCTTCAGGATCAGTGATTCCGCATAATGTAAAACTTTTAATTTCTTTCTTTTTCTCTATATTAGAAAGATTTTTTCCTCTTTGAACCGTCATTAAAGCTGTCTCTTCTACAAATCCACTTTGCGTTACTTGGTCAACTATCGTATCAGATATATAATTTAATGAGGACAACGTTGTTAAATCACCTAACATAACATCTGCTTCTACGGAAATCCCCTGATATAATCGATCGATATTTTCAGCAGTTAGATGGATTGATTGTAATAACCATGCTTGAGCAAAAAGCAGCATAACTGCAAGGATTATGAGTAAAATGCTGTTTCCACGATTTCTTAATAAATGTTTTTTAAGAAATCGGATGATCCATTTTTTCGCTTCCTTATTCTCATCGTTGCTCAGGTTGTATTCAAAAACGGCTTCCCTTTTTTCTAATATTACCTCAGAAGTATGCAGAGTTTTAGGAGTTTCTTTTTTAGGATTCTTTTTTTCAATAAATTTACGGTTGGTCTTTGTTCCCTGTAAAATCTCCAATACAGATTGACGAGATGCCACATAAAAGTAAATAATTACTGATGCTAAGAAAATAATTAAAGAACCAGCGATCATTATACCTAAAAATATAACAGATAAATTTTCATTAACATTTTTTCCGTTTTCTTGTAACAGCAGCAGTGTATCTTGTATTTGGATCAATGAATAATTCCAGCCTACAACTCCACCAATTCCAATTCCCAAAATTCCTAGTAGTAATGCAGAGAGAAGATCCCAATAAAATATTCTGCCTTTTGGGATTCCCAAAGCTCTGGAAATGGCAAATTCTTTAAAATGCTGTTTAAAGTAAAGATAAGCTGTTAAAATCAAAGTGATAATCTGTATAGCCAAAAACATTATCGCATTATATTTTGCCGACTGACAAAGAGGTTCTGCTGTGTTCCAAAAGCTTTGCCAGCCATTTTCGATCATATGAAGTGTATACCCCATACTTTCCAGTTTCTCTTTATATTCTTTTATAAATTCATCTTCCACTTCCGGACTTTTTAAAATAAATCCATAATGAAATTTTTCAACTGATTCTTTTTCAAAATTCCTAGTTGCATAGTCATATTCTTCCGGCATACAGGAATCGGGAATATATATTGTCAAACTACTTACTGTATTAAGTAAATCGAGTTCATTTCCAGTTTCGTCAAAAATTCCCACAATCATAAAATCTATAGTAACTACTTCAGTTGTTACATTATCTATCGTTGTCCCAATTGGATAATAAAGATCTTCTATTTGTTCATCCGGTAAAGAAATTTTCAATGTATCTCCAACATTTAAATTTCTTGCATCG
>CAZWLV010000289.1:0-2051 GCA_964634715.1 uncultured Lachnoclostridium sp.
ATCGCATTCGTCATACGTGCTCTTGCTTCAAACCGGAAAGGCTTTGTGACAACACCTACTGTCAGAATCCCCATGTCCTTTGCGATCTTTGCCACAACCGGAGCTGCTCCGGTTCCTGTACCGCCACCCATACCGCAGGTAACAAATACCATATCTGCACCCTTAATAGCCGCTGAAAGTTCTTCCATACTCTCCTCGGCTGCCTTCTCACCAATCTCAGGCTGCGCTCCGGCGCCCAGTCCCTTGGTAAGCTTCTCACCAATTTGAATCAATGTAGGTGCTTTGCAAAGTGTAAGTGCCTGCTTATCTGTATTGATACCGATAAACTCCACTCCACCGATATTCTCATCAATCATTCTATTAACAGCGTTATTACCAGCTCCTCCCACTCCGATTACTATAATCTTTGCACTGGTATCTGCTTCTGTTGTCATAATCTCTAACAAGGTAGTTCCTCCTTCATCTCTCCCAAATTTATATCCTGTTGAAAACGGCTATATCTCTACGCTTGTCCCAACGAATCTGCTTACAATGGAAAACCTTCTCTGCTCTCCATCCACCAATATCTCAGCTCTATCGAATTCAATATGCGCAATATACGCTTATAAACTCATATACAATATAATATAATCTTTTACGCAATTAATCAACTAATTTTTTCATATTTTTGTACAAATCCGAGATTTTATTCCGCTCTCTTGTATATAATATCCGTCGTCTCCGGTGTCCAGCTATCCAGATACAATGTTCCCTGCAAACCTACTAGCTGTGGCATAATTGCTGATAGTCTTGCAACCTTCTGTGTCAGATACTCCTCCGAACCAACCACCACTTTCGTATCATAATAAGTAAGGGTCGGTTCCAATCTGTCATCATAATGAATTTCCTGCGGTAACAAATCGTACTTTTCCAGCAGCTGTGTCAAATCCAGCAATTTGTCAAATACTTCCTCCTGCTCGAGCGGAAGCTGCTCGTACAGCACAACCTCCTCACACTCGATGCCTGTGATAACCGGTATTCCGAATATCTCTTCCGCCGACGTCTCCACCACGAATCCGTCCTTGTCAAAATAAGCATACTGACCTATCGTATCAATATAAAAACACCCCAGTATGCCTTTTTCATAAACTGAAATATGAATTGTATGCGGGCTGCTAAGCACCACCTCAATAGTGTCTAGAAATGGGACATCCCCAGCATCCAGGAGATTGTACTTTGCAACAACATACAGAGAATTCCACGAATACTCATCGCTTAACACTATCTCTTCAATCTGTTCGGCAGAATACAATTCATTGCCTTCCACGTTGACCTCTTTTACCGTAAATACATTCCATACCACAAGAAATGCTATTACCAGCAGCAACACAAAAATCAGGAAAATAATCATTTTGACTTTTCTGCGCTTCTGCCTTTTTCTCTGTTCTTTAATCATAATCAGCTAACCTCGAATTTAATCCCCCTCGACACTGACATTGCCAGCCCCATTTCTGAAAGCAAAAACAGGATGGACGTTCCTCCATAACTGATAAACGGAAGGGAGATTCCGGTGTTTGGTATGGTATTGGTAACAACGGCAATATTCAAAATAACCTGAATAGAAATATGTGCCATAATACCAACCACAATCAATGCCCCATACAAATCCGCCGCATTACTTGCAATCACCATAAAACGCCATATCAAAAGTAAATACAAAAGAATCAGACATACCGCTCCAAACAAACCCAGTTCCTCACAAATAACAGAAAAAATCATGTCATTCTGTGCCTCCGGAATAAATCCAAGCTTCTGCATACTCTCTCCTAAGCCTTTGCCAAAAAGTCCGCCGGAGCCTATCGCATAAAGTCCCTGCAGAGTCTGATATCCTTTATCATACTCCTCTGGATTCAGCCAGATTTTGATGCGATCCATTCGATAAGCCGCAGCAAAAATAAATACCACGCCAACCGCAAGAACTGCAGCCGCCATCCAGATAAAATGTGAATACTTCGGACTTGCAACAAACAGCATGCAGACTGCAATACCAAGAATAATAATCGCTGTACTTA
>CAZWLV010000290.1:0-2034 GCA_964634715.1 uncultured Lachnoclostridium sp.
CAGACAGTATTTTACGATTTGCACCCATTGATCTGGATGCAGAACAGTATGCTTCGATCCATGGAGCAGATGAACATATCAAGATCAATAATATCGGTGAATGTGTCTGTTTTTATAAAGATTTCGTAAAGAACTATGTAATTGAAAAATAAAGGGGAAGATTTTTATGAAATGGTTTAGCAGTATGGGAAGTCAGGAAAGAAAAAAGTTTAGAAACGTAGTGGCTGTAATTGTGATCGGAATTGTGATGATCTTATTGATCCCCCAAATATTCTCAGGGGATTCCGTAAAAGAGGATAATGAGTTGAATAACAATCCAGTTGTTAAAGAAGACATAGTAGCTGCAGATTATCCGCCATGCGTTAAAGTAGATGGAGTGATCTATAAAGATACAGGGTATTGTGATTCTATGGTAACTTGCGGAACCATGGATGGAGAAATTACTTCTTCTGTAGATGGTTCAAAGCTGCCGGAAGAAAATGATCAGTCTAACTTTGGTGAGGGATATGGATATCAGAGAAGTGCAGAAGGACTGATCGTTGTTATGATAGATGATGAATGGAAAATTTTTCGTGATGTAGAATCCGATGACCAGTCGATTCCAGAGCAGGTTAAAAATTTTAATGCAGAAATAAAAGAGATTAGTGATAGAGGAACGATGCTGGTATCTTATAGAAGTATGCCGGAAGGTTTTCTGCAGATGTCTGCCGGAGAATATATTATTCCAATGGATAATGTAAAAGAAGAATTAAAAAATGGTGATATTGTAACGATCTGGTTTGACGGAAGAATTATGGAAACTGATCCGATGGAACTAGGAACCGTGTATTGTATAGAAAAAACAGACTTATCAGACTAGAAAAGCAGATGAAATTATAGAGATTGGATAAGTTATGATTAAATAAATATTGAAAAAAGAGAAATTGTAAAAAAGAGATGCAGTTTCTTTGAAAATATTAGAATGCAGGACTCATCAAAATAGGATGAAAGAAAGGAAACAGACCGTTTTATGAAAGCATTAACGTACATAGAGCATGGCAAATTTGCAATGCTGGAAAAACCAAAGCCACAGATTTTGTCGCCAAGAGATGCGATCGTTCGTGTAACACTTGGAAGTATTTGCAGCAGTGATCTGCATATTAAACATGGCTCTGTTCCAAGGGCGGTTCCGGGGATTACGGTAGGACACGAAATGGTAGGAATTGTGGAAGAAGTAGGAACCGATGTGAAAAACATTCAGCCGGGTGATCGTGTAACTGTCAATGTGGAAACATTTTGCGGAGAATGCTTTTTCTGTAAAAATGGTTATGTAAATAATTGTACAGATCAAAATGGCGGCTGGGCATTGGGATGTCGGATTGATGGCGGACAGGCAGAATTTGTCAGGGTTCCTTATGCTGATCAGGGGTTGAATAAGATTCCGGACAGTGTGACGGATGAACAGGCATTATTCGTCGGAGACGTGCTCGCAACAGGATTTTGGGCAGCACGTATTTCGGAGATTAAGAAGGAAGATACGGTGCTGATCATTGGTGCAGGTCCGACAGGAATCTGTACATTGCTGTGCGTGATGCTGAAAAATCCAAAGAAAATAATTGTTTGTGAAAAAGATCCGGAAAGAATCAATTTTGTAAAAGAACATTATCCGGAAGTGTTGATCTGCAAACCGGAAGAATGTGAAGAAGTTGTACGCCAGCATTCCGATCATGGCGGTGCAGACGTGGTATTGGAAGTTGCCGGGGGAAAAAATACGTTTGAACTTGCGTGGAAAAGTGCACGACCAAATGGAATCGTTACCGTAGTGGCTTTGTATGATGAAGCACAAAATCTGCCATTGCCGGAAATGTATGGGAAAAATCTGACTTTTAAAACAGGTGGTGTCGATGGGTGTGATTGTGCAGAAATCCTGAAATTGATCGAGCAGGGGAAAATTGATACAACACCATTGATCACACACAGATATCCATTAGAGAAAATTGAAGAAGCGTATCGTATTTTTGAAAATCGTCTGGATCATGTGATAAAGATTGCGAT
>CAZWLV010000291.1:0-2019 GCA_964634715.1 uncultured Lachnoclostridium sp.
ATGCAGTTTATGGTCAATGACAGCCCTCTCGCCGGAAAAGAAGGAAAGTACATCACTTCCCGCCACATCCGTGAAAGACTGTTCAGAGAATTAAACACGGATGTCAGCTTAAGAGTAGAAGAAACTGATGATATGGATCGTTTCAAGGTTTCCGGCCGTGGAGAACTGCATTTATCCGTTCTTATCGAAAACATGCGCCGTGAAGGATATGAATTCGCTGTCAGCAAGGCTGAAGTTCTTTACCGTCAGGATGAAAAAGGACATAAATTAGAACCAATGGAACGTGTTTTCGTAGATGTTGATGATGAATTTTCCGGTACCGTTATTCAGAAGCTGAGTGAACGAAAAGGTGAACTTCAGGGAATGAGTACCAATGCAGCAGGTTCTACCAGACTGGAATTTATCATCCCTTCCCGTGGTCTGATCGGTTATCGAGGTGAATTTTTAACAGATACCAAAGGAACCGGTGTCATGAACACAGAATACGAAGGTTATGGTCCATATAAGGGAGATATGATGTATCGAAAGACCGGTTCTCTGATCGCTTTCGAAGATGGTGTTTCCATTACCTACGGTCTCTTTAATGCACAGGAACGCGGAACTTTATTTATCGGACCTGGTGAAAAAGTTTACTCCGGTATGGTCATCGGACAGAACGGAAAAGCAGAAGATATCGAATTAAATGTCTGCAAGACAAAGAAACTGACCAATACCCGTTCTTCCAGTGCAGACGAAGCATTAAAACTGACACCGCCAAGAATCTTAAGTCTGGAACAGGCTCTGGAATTCATCGATACCGATGAACTTTTAGAGATCACACCACTGAATTTAAGAATCCGTAAAAAGATCTTAGACCCGACTTTAAGAAAACGTGCAAATTTCAATAAACAATAGTTTTATTATCAGATTTCTCGCTATTTGCGTAAAACAACAGGGATTGCCGTCACATGAATTCTCATGTACCGGCAATCCCTGTTATTTTAAAGTCTCACTGTTCATCAGCACTGTCGTACTATATAAAAACAGAACATCTTTATCCTGAAAATCCACAAATTTTCCCAGAACTTCACTCTGGATATACCGGATATCTATCAAAGTGATCTTTGCATATCCTTCTGCTAATAATGGGATCAGACTGCTTCCAAAAGAATCTCTGAACACAATGAGTTCCCTGTCCGTAGATGCATTTGGATTTTCAATATCCAGTAATGAAACGGATCCTGATAAAAACAGTTCATAGGGATCGAATCCTTCTGCTTTTTCCAGATCATAGACTTTCCCAATTTTTCCATTTTCATAATTATAAACCGTACACTGTTCTAATTCTTCATTCGTCAGATAATAGAACGTTTCCCCCGGAAGTTTCAGTGCAGACTGACCAAAATAGACTCCGAAAAACTCTTTTTCCAATTTTTTGATCTCATATTCCTTTTTCAGAGTTATCCCCATGGCATCTGCGATTTTGTCTGCCGTATCCACAAGCTTTTCCTGTCTCCAGTGGATATCCGTCTGATAATAATCCGTCACTTCCAACGTATCCGTCAGATCAATATATCTTGCATATGGCATTTCCTGCTGCATCACTGTAAAAAGTTTCTCGTAATCCACCGATAAATGACCGCTTTTTTCTGCCAGAAAATAATTTTTATCCGGAATAACAGATACGTAAACCTGATCTCCCTGATCTTTGATATATTTTTCGTAAATGTTCCGAAATCTGTCTGTCGCATACTCTAAAGATTCTTCTTTCAGGGGATATTCCATTTTTACGGCATAACCGTCTTCTACATAGATCCCATTCTGATCCGAAGTTCCCATGATCTTTTCCGAGATCCATGCTTTAAAGCTGCGAAATCCATCTCTGAAAGGAAACTGATCCAATGTATAAGACTCAAACTTTTCCATAAATGTCCCATCTGCCACAGCCCCAATCGTCAGCTCCGGAAATTGTTTTAATCTTCTTCTCTCCGCCACAGAATAATCCTCTGATGATTTTCCCCAGCATAAAACTGTAAATCC
>CAZWLV010000292.1:0-2003 GCA_964634715.1 uncultured Lachnoclostridium sp.
AAAAATAACATTGCCAATTCTGCCGGGCTGGAGCTTTTAGATCTGACAGGTGTGAATAAAGATCGTGCACTCCAGTTTGCAACAACTCTCTGGAATGAATATACCAGTGGTGACGAACCGACGATCTATGGCGATATCGTACATATCGGTGCAGATGAATACTGGGTACACGATAAAGAAACAAATGACGGATTTGCAAAATTTGCAGATGAAATGCGAAAAGTCATTCAGGGAAATCTGGGTGAAGATACCAAGATCCGTATGTGGGGTGCAGGAAGCCAGAGTTTCTCAACAGCAGAAACAGCACTTGGAATGACCAGTGAGGAACTGGCAGAAAATTATCAGCTGGATATCTGGTATACAGGTTATGATAATCCAAAACTGCGTGCATCAGAAGGTTACGAGATCGTAAACTGCCGTGACTGTTATATGTACGGCAATCCGGGACGTTCTAACCGTGACGTGCCGAATGCGGAATACCTCTTTAACTCATGGAATCCGACCATGTTTGGCGGCGGAAATGATCCGATGATGGGTGAACCGAACCTTTTAGGAGCAAAAGCCGTGATCTGGGGTGATCAGAGTCAGGAAGGCATGACAGAAAAAGATGTTCACCAGAGAGTACTTCAGGCAATCGCCATTGTCAGTGAAAAGACATGGAACGGAACCGACGAAGATGATACGTTTGCAGAATGGGAGATCAGAAAAGGACATCTGGCAGAAGGACCTGGAACACAGATCGCCATGACCGTTGAAAGCGAAAGTTCTCTCGTGCTGGATTATGATTTTTCAAATATTTCCAAAGACGGAAAGACTCTTTATGATGCCAGCGGAAATGGTTACAATGCAGAAGTAGCGAACGGTTCCGTAGAAGACGGATGGATGACATTTAACGGAGAAACTCTGATCAAAACACCGTTAAAGACACTTTCTTATCCTTATACCGTAACCTTTGACCTGAAACTTTCCGCAGAAGACGGAGCTTCCAATACAAAAGAATCTTCCCTTTTCTCAGGCTATGACGGACGTATCCAGGTAGCAGGAGCTCAGGGAAAATTAAGTGCAGATGTCAACTATTTCACACGTAACTTTAATTATACGGTTCCAACAGATGATACCGAAGTGGAAGTGACACTGGTAGGTACGTTCCAGGGAACAAAACTGTATGTAAATGGAGAACTGGTAACCTTCCTTTCACAGAAAACAGATGCAGACGGACTGCTTGGAAATGTAACTTCCATGTATTCTTCCGTACTCCTTCCGTTAGAAAAGATCGGACAGGATTTCCACGGACAGATGGCAGGTCTGAAAGTTTATAACAAAGCATTGTCCGCAGAAGAAGTAGCAGATGCATTTGCAGGAACAGATGACGGAAAAGTCAATGTGGCACAGAATACTTATGCAGGCAGTGATTCTTATAAAGAAGGCGATGCATTTGATAATGCAGAACAGCGTACCAGAACTTCCATGAAGATCATTGACGGTGATGCATTTGAAGTTCAGGAAAATGCAGCGGCACAGCCAGACGAGGCAACTTCTGATATTTATTCTTACTGGAAAGGCGATCATGCAGACAGTGCAGTAACCGTTGATCTTGGAAAAGAACGTCAGATTTCTGAAATCGGTATCCAGTGGCGTTACGGCGGAAAAGGAAAAGACATGAAGATCCTGACTTCCCTTGACGGAGAAAACTGGACAGTTTCTAAAAATATTACAGGAAATGCAGATTTCTTCCAGAGTATTACATTTGATACTCCGGTAACAACACGTTACATTAAAGTACAGGGTGTCAGCAGCAACGCTTCCAACGGCGTTTATATGATCCAGGAATTACTGGCATATGAAACCGTAGATAAAACAGAATTAGATCAGGTGCTTGCCGAGGCAGAAGTGATCGTAACAAAAGAAAAACTCGGCTTTGAATCCAAAACAGAAGCACAGAAACAGTTGTTTGAAGCAGTTGTATATGCACGTGCCATCAGCGAAAGCCCACTGGCTGCCAT
>CAZWLV010000293.1:0-1998 GCA_964634715.1 uncultured Lachnoclostridium sp.
TCTTTGACAGTTTCTTCATCTGCATTTTCATCTGCATATACATTTTTTGCATTTTTCAGGGCAGTTTCTACTTCTGTAAAATCCTGATATGCTGATGGTTCTAAGGTTTCCGCCTGTGCGATCACTGCTTCCAATTCGGTCTTATCTACCGTTACAGGAGGATCTACCGGTGTTTCTACCTTTGTTCCTGTCAGACGGACTTCGGCCGCACTTGCAAATTTTACATTTTGATCTGACAATGCATTGATCGTTACCAGTTTTACATATTTTGCTTCTACAGCTTCAAATACGGCTGCTTTTAAGGAACTGTCACCTTTCCAACTGCCTTTTGCAGCCTGCTGCCATTCTATACCGTCCAGACTTACATAAATTTCATATTCTGTAATGATACCATTTCTTCCTGACTGACGTGGCAGATACTGGAAACTGGTAATCTCATAAACATCATTTAATTCCAATTGCAGCCAGTGATTTTCGTGATTTTCACCAACATACCAGTCTGTATGCCATAACGTTGATTCATCTTCATCAATGGCTTTTTCAGGACCTTCGCTTTCCTGAGAATCTCCGGCAGTTGCCTTCATTTCACTTACCGGAATGATATTTGTAGGAATTTCGACTTCTGCCTTTCTTTCCAGTTTTTCCATGGCTGTTTCCAACGCATGAATTGCTTCATCTACAACTGTCTGAACAGCATCCTCATCTGCAAAAACAGCTTCTGCTGCTGCAATGATATTTTCAAGATCTGCTGCTTCCCAGCTTTCTAAAGTATAATCTGTTTTTTCTAATCCTTTTGCTTCTTCAAGCACTGTTTCCAGAATAGTTTTATCAACCGGTTCCGTTACACTTACGGATCTTCCGATCACACGGAACTCTGCCATACTCATATGTCTGTCGCCCTGACTATTATGATTGCTTGAATAATAAGTATGTACGCCTACAATACGTACCTGTTTTGCAACAACCGGACTAAATGTTACAAGTTTCCATGAAAGATCATCATAATCCCATGTACCGCTTGCTGCGGTGATCCACTCTTCTGATTCATCATCGGTGGTACGATACTGAACCTGATATTCTGTGACTACACCGTTACCGCCTCCGGATCTTGGCAGACAGCGGATACCGCAGACAACAGATGCTTCGTCTAATGTAACACCTACCCAGCGATTTTCCAGCTGCTGACCTTCTGCAACTGCACCATAATTCGTATGCCAATGGGTATTGACATCATTATCAAGGATCAGATCATCCGGTCCTTCATTTCCTGTGCCCGGATATTCACTGGCTGAAATAGCAGTCATACCGCTTATCGGAAGGTCTTTACTGTCATCTTCTGCATTTTCCGGCCATTCTGCATATTCATAGCTTTCTGCTGAACGTGCATATCCGCAAACAGTACATTCTTCATGTCTGATACCATTTTCATTTTCTGTTGCTTCTTTATCGATCACCCATTCAAAGGTATGATCTGCCAGTCCAAGCTGAAGCTGGCAATGTTCACATTCTTTCCAATGCTGTGTATCATTTTTTGACCATGTTTCGCCAAAAGAATGATCGCAGGTACTCTGTCTTACCGTAATATAATTCGATGCACTGACACTGCCGTAATTATTTTTCACTTTAACTTCGATCACATTTTTCGTTTCGAGTTCTTCTGTTAAGTCAGATGCTGCAATCGTATAAGTTGTTTCCTGACCATTTAAACTTACGGTTCCTGCAAGTTTACTGTTAATGAAAACATTCGCAGTTCCTGCAATATTTCCACTGATATGTAATAAAAGATCTGTTGATTTTCCTGCAAAAGCATCTGCCGGAGCATTTTCTGCATAATCATCTAAAAGAGCATTTCCTTCTGTATCTGTAAGGGAAAGTGCCAGCTGACTATTCTTACTTAAAAATGCGGAATCAAAAGAATCTTCCGTATCCATCTGCTGATCCATCCAGTTTACATGGGTATTTAACCATGTTTTCAATCCCTGATAATCACTGTCAAAG
>CAZWLV010000294.1:0-1970 GCA_964634715.1 uncultured Lachnoclostridium sp.
TTTTGATATGATGATACTGGCTGTGCGGATGATAAACACCCATCGGATGTTCTTCTGTTGTGATATTGTTGCGAAGTACCAGATCCAGTTCTAAAAGTTCTCCACGCATTCTTGCGATCGGTGTGATCGTATTATGCGGTGTACCGTCTGTTTCGCTAAAAATAAATGCTGCTTCGTCTGTGTAGCCTCTCCATGTTTTTAAGATGTGATCTGCTGCTTCTGCGATCTCTTTTGCATCTTTTCCCTGAAGACGGATCACGGACATTGGCCATTTTACGATCCCTGCCGTTACATTCGGCCATTTTTTCATGGTAAACATCGTTTCATATGGTGCTTTTGCCATGGCAAATGTATAATTACCGCCCTGAAAATGATCATGGCTTAAGATAGAACCGCCAACGATCGGAAGGTCTGCGTTCGATCCTGCTGTATAATGCGGGAATTTTCCTACAAATTCCAGAAGTTTGTCAAATACAGCTCTGTCGATCTTCATCGGTGTATGTTTTTTATTAAAGATGATGCAGTGTTCATTGTAATAAACATATGGGGAATACTGCATATAATAATCTTCTCCGCCTAACGTCATCGGTGCAATACGATGATTCTGTCTTGCCGGATGAGAAAAATGTCCTGCATAGCCTTCATTTTCACGGCAGAGCAGACAGCTAGGATAACCTGATGCTTTTGCCTTTCCTGCTTTTGCGATATCACGCGGATCTTTTTCCGGTTTAGATAAGTTGATGCTGATATCGATCGGACCATATTCTGTTTCTGTTACCCATTTTTCGTCTTTTACAACGCGGTCAGTACGGATATAGTTGGTTGCCCTGCTGAGTGCATAGTAATAATCCGTCGCTTCTTTTGGAGAATTCTGATATTTTTCTTCAAAGCTGCGCTGTACGACAGATGGCGGCGGTGTCAGAAGTCCCATGATCTTTGTATCAAACAAATCTTTCATCGTAATGGTATCTTCTTCCATAATACCTTTTTCATGAGCGATCACCATCAGATCTTCTAAAATCTCATGAACCGGTCTTGGATCCCCTGAAAATTCTGATGCTTCATATGTATCTAACTGATACAGCTCCAGCAGACGGTTTCTTGTATAAACTTCATCTACCGGATCTACCAGTCCGCTGTTGATCCCATAGCAGACCAGTTCGTCAATCAATCTGTTTATCATTGTTTCTCTCCTATTTTGTAGCATATCCGTCAGGATTTGTGCTCTGCCATCTCCATGAATCTTCGCACATTTCGTCAATGCCGTATTTTGCAACCCAGCCAAGGTCGTTCTTTGCTTTTTCAGGATCACAGTAACAGGTTGCAATATCACCTTCTCTGCGAGGCTTGATCTCGTAAGGGATCGCATGTCCGCATGCTTTTTCAAATGCTGCTACCACCTGAAGAACACTGTATCCGTTTCCTGTACCAAGATTGTAGATTTCTACTCCCGGATTCTGACGAAGTTTTTCAATGGCTTTTACATGTCCTGCTGCAAGATCTACTACATGGATATAATCTCTGACACCTGTTCCGTCTGGTGTATCATAGTCGTTTCCGAAGACACCAAGTGCTTCTCTCTTTCCAACGGCTACCTGTGCTACATAAGGAACAAGGTTGTTCGGGATTCCTTTTGGATCTTCACCGATCAGACCGCTCTTATGTGCACCGATCGGGTTAAAGTAACGGAGTAAGATCACGTTCCATTCAGGATCAGAAGTATGGATATCTGTCAGAACCTGCTCTAACATACTCTTTGTCCAGCCATATGGGTTGGTTGGCTGGCCTTTCGGGCAGCTTTCTGTGATCGGGATCTGTGCCGGATCGCCATATACGGTTGCAGAAGAACTAAATACGATGTTCTTTACGCCATGATTTCTCATAACATCACAAAGTACCAGTGTACCTGTCATATTGTTATGATAATATTCGATCGGTTTCTGAACAGATTCACCAACTGCCTTATATCC
>CAZWLV010000295.1:0-1967 GCA_964634715.1 uncultured Lachnoclostridium sp.
ACTTAGCTCCGATCATGAGCGGTATCATGACAACAGTTCATGCTTACACAGGTGATCAGATGATCCTTGACGGACCACAGAGAAAAGGCGATAAGAGACGTTCTCGTGCAGGTGCACAGAACATCGTTCCAAACAGCACAGGTGCTGCAAAAGCTATCGGTTTGGTTATTCCAGAATTAAACGGAAAATTAATCGGATCTGCTCAGCGTGTACCAACCCCAACAGGTTCTACAACAATCTTAGTAGCAGTTGTTAAAGGAAATGTTACAAAAGAACAGATCAACGACGCTATGAAAGCAGCTTCTACAGAATCTTTCGGATACAACACAGACGAAATCGTATCTTCTGATATCATCGGAAGCACATATGGTTCAATCTTCGATGCTACACAGACAATGGTAGCTCCAATGGAAGATGGAAATACACAGGTACAGGTTGTATCTTGGTATGACAACGAAAACTCTTACACAAGCCAGATGGTAAGAACAATCAAATACTTCGCTGAATTAGCATAATCAGCCGGTTGAAGATGTTCTGACATCACAGAATGTGGGAGCTTCATAAGTTGCTCAGCAAAAGTGATGCAATAGGTTAATTAGACCTCAAAAGGTCCGGTCTTTATGGACCGGGCCTTTTTTAGTAAATGCAGTGAACAGATCCCGGAGATAGACAGGAGTTCCTGCGGACATGAAAAAGCCATGAGGTGGCTTTTCATGGGAATGAATATAATAGAAGGAGGCATACATTATGTCACTCAACAAAAAAAGCGTAGACGATTTTAACGCAAAAGGAAAAAGAGTTTTAGTAAGATGCGATTTTAACGTACCATTAAAAGATGGCGTGATCACAGATGAAACACGTATCAAAGCAGCTCTTCCTACAATCAATAAACTGATCGCAGATGGTGCAAAAGTAATCCTTTGCTCTCACCTTGGAAAAGTAAAAGAAGGACCAAACGAAAAAGAATCTTTAGCTCCGGTAGCAGTAAGACTTTCTGAAAAATTAGGCAAAGAAGTAAAATTCGTAGCAGATTATAACGTAACAGGCGAAGCTGCAACAGCAGCAGTAGCAGCTATGAACGAAGGCGATGTTGTATTACTTCAGAATACACGTTTCCGTGGAAAAGAAGAAACAAAGAACGGCGAAGAATTCTCTAAAGAATTAGCAGATCTTTGCGATGCATATGTATGCGATGCTTTCGGTTCTTCTCATAGAGCACATGCATCAGTAGCAGGTGTTACAGAAGTTGTTCGTGCAAAAGGCGGCGACTGTGCAGTTGGTTACTTAATGCAGAAAGAAATCGAATTCTTAGGAAATGCAGTAGAAAATCCGGTAAGACCATTCGTAGCAATCCTTGGCGGTGCAAAAGTTGCAGATAAATTAAACGTTATCTCTAACTTACTTGAAAAATGCGATACACTCATCATCGGCGGTGGTATGGCATTTACATTCTTAAAAGCACAGGGAATGGAAATCGGTAAATCTTTAGTAGATGATGAAAAACTTGATTACTGCAGAGAAATGGTTGCAAAAGCTGAAAGCTTAGGAAAGAAATTATTACTTCCTGTAGATGCAGCAGTTGCAGATGCATTCCCTTCACCAATCGATGCAGAAATCGCTGTTGACTATGTAGCAGCAGATGCGATCCCAGCTGATAAGATGGGATTAGACATCGGACCAAAATCTGCTGAAATGTTCGCAGAAGCTGTAAAAACAGCAAAAACAGTTGTTTGGAACGGACCAATGGGTGTATTTGAAAACCCTGTACTTGCAAAAGGTACGATCGAAGTTGCAAAAGCTCTGGCTGAAACAGATGCTACAACGATCATCGGCGGTGGTGATTCAGCAGCAGCAGTAAACCAGTTAGGATTTGCTGATAAAATGTCTCACATCTCTACAGGCGGCGGTGCTTCCCTTGAATTCTTAGAAGGAAAGACATTACCGGGTGTTGCAGCAGCAGACAATAA
>CAZWLV010000296.1:0-1961 GCA_964634715.1 uncultured Lachnoclostridium sp.
ACCCAGTACAATGCATTGGCAATGAGGAAGTTTTTGATCTCATTCATTTCATAGTTAAAGATCTTCGTTCCCCAATCCGGATGTTCCCCTTTTCTTGGATCCGGATATTCATAAAGCGGTGCTCCGTCAAAGTTAGCAAGTCCGTGAGCATCTCTTGGGAAATGTGCCGGAACCCAGTCAAGGATCACACCGATCTTGTTTTTATGCAGTGTATCGATCAGGTGCTTGAACTGTTTTGGTGTTCCATAACGGGAAGTTGGTGCATAGTAACCGGTTACCTGATATCCCCAGGAACCGTCAAACGGATGCTCTGCGATCCCCATCAGCTCTACATGGGTAAATCCCATCTCTTTTACATATTTTACAAGCTCTTCTGCCAGTTCATCGTAAGAATAAAAGCCATCTTCTCCTTCTTCTGTCACAGGATGTTTTTTCCATGAACCCGGATGCACTTCATAAATGGACAGCGGCATTTTGTTGGTATCTTTTTCTCTGCGTTCTTCCATCCATTTGGCATCTTTCCATTTATAATCGATGCTTGCGATCTTCGAAGCTGTTCCCGGACGCATTTCTGCATGAACAGCATAAGGATCTGCTTTGTAATGCAGGTTTCCGTCTACACCTTCGATCAGATATTTGTAGGTCTCACCTTCGCCGACTCCCGGAACAAACAATTCATAAATTCCCAAAGGTTCCAGTCTGGTCATTTCGTGATCTTTTCCGTCCCACTGATTAAATGTTCCGATCACTTTTACAGATTTGGCTCTTGGTGCCCATACTGCAAAATAAGTTCCTGACTTTCCATTTTTCTTTGTCAGATGTGCCCCCAGTTTTTTATAAATCTCATAATGGGTTCCCTGTCCAAACAGATACTGATCCCAGTCTGAAATTTTACAGGTCATTTCTTCCTGTACTGCGGCATCTTTCTTTTTGCCTGCCATAACAATATCCCCCTAACGATATATTTTCTTTCTGTTCTGTGGAATGATCAAAATTCAAAATCTTCTTCTAACAACAGTTTATGTCCGTATTCATCGATACGCTTTTTAGAGAGTCTTGCAAAAAATCCTCTGCTCTTTTTATCAGCATGTGCCATCGCTTCATCAAGGATTTCTTTTACTTCTGCTACATTTACTACGTGATCAGAAGTCTGTCGTACTCCGATACAGTCATACAGTGCAAGCACTGCAAGCTCATCAAAATAGTATTCATTTTCTTCTGCATATGCTTTTCCGAAAGAAACAAGCTCATTGTTGGAAAAGATCGGAATATTAACAGAACGGTTAAATTTCTGTGCGATTCCCGGCTTTTCACTGATCAGACGATCGATCTCTTCTTTCGAATCTTCCAAAATTACCAAAAGACCGCCTGTTTCATTTTCCATTGCCATCAGCAGTTTTTCAACGGTCACTGCGTTCATTCCGCCTGCACGTTCGATGATCAATGCTCCGCCGCAGGATTTTTGGATCACTTCTGCGATTTCTTTCCGGTTCATTTTATCACCGGTAACTTTTGCGATCTTTCCTTTTCCGGCATGACGCTGTTTCTGAAATGCTCTGACGATATCGATAGCAAGGGTTGTCTTTCCATTGCCCGGATGTCCCGTAATGATCAGGTTTCCTTCCGAAGAATCTGTTTTACCGGCATAGGCCTTGTCTTCTTCCAAAAGCTTTAACAGCTGTTTTTTCATACCGCTTACCATCATAAAGTAAGTAAAGATCTTTTCCTGTTCTTCCGTCAGATGTTTTTTAGAAGTTTCTGTCTGTGAGATTTCCTGTGCCAGAGCCTTTTCAATGGCATCTAACATGGCTGCTGTATTCTGACTGATCGTTTCTTCGTCTTCTGATTCTTCTTTCTCTTCCGGATCTTCTTCCGGCAGTAATAAAGATTCTTCTTCAAAAATCAGTTCTGCGTCTTCGATATCCTCCGGAAGATCATCTTCGATGCCTTCCGTATCTTCA
>CAZWLV010000297.1:0-1947 GCA_964634715.1 uncultured Lachnoclostridium sp.
TTCGGAATATCCCATAATCATTCACCCCCTTTCTTCCCAGGAGGGCACTGAAAAAGTAGATAATACCGTCTATATTTGGTACAATGTATCTATCAAATATAGGCGGTGTTTTTATGATCGAACAACAGCAGAAATTGGTGCTAAGTCCATACATGGAAATATATGAATTAGTAATCCCGAAAGATAATCTTCTCCGACAGATAAAAGAATTGGTTGATTTTAGCTTTATTTATGATGAATTGCTTGCTAATTATTGTCTGGATAACGGACGAAATGCAGTTCCACCTATCCGAATGTTTAAATATTTGCTTTTAAAATCAATTTATGATTTATCAGATGTTGATGTGGTTGAACGTTCTAAATACGATATGTCTTTTAAATATTTTTTGGACATGACTCCGGAAGATGAAGTTATAAATCCAAGTTCATTGACAAAATTTCGGAAGCTGCGTTTAAAGGATATGAATCTTTTGGATATGCTGATTGCCAAAACAGTTCAGCTGGCATTAGAAAAAGGAATCATTAAATCAAAATCCATTATTGTGGATGCCACGCATACAAAATCAAGATACAATCAAAAAACACCACGTCAGGCACTTCTGGAACAATCAAAAAAGTTACGTCGTGCTGTTTATGAGATTGATGAAACAATGAAAGAAAATTTTCCTGATAAAAACACTGAGGATTCTTTGGAAAAAGAATTAGAATACTGTAAACAGCTTATTGATGTTGTAAAAGGAAATGAAGAAATATGCAGTTATCCAAAAGTGCAGGAAAAATTAAATCTGTTAGAAGAATCTGTGACTGATGACATGGAACATTTAAAAACTTCAAAGGATGAAGATGCAAAAACTGGTCATAAGACAGCCGACACTTCATTCTTTGGATATAAAACACACATAGCAATGACAGAAGAACGGATCATCACAGCTGCCACAATCACCAGCGGCGAAAAAACAGATGGCAAAGAACTGCCAAAACTTGTACAAAAAAGTAAAGCTGCTGGGATACAGATTGAATCAGTCATTGGAGATATGGCTTATTCTGAAAAGAAAAATATCGAGGCAGCAAAAGAATGTGGTTATGAATTGATAGCAAAATTAAATCCGGTTATTACACAAGGTAACCGAAGAAAGGAAGATGAGTTTGAATTTAATAAAGATGCCGGAATGTATCAGTGTAAAGCCGGACATTTAGCCATTCATAAATATTTCGATAAAAGGAAAAAAGATAAAAAAAACAAAAACCCACGTATGGTCTATTTTTTTGATATTGAAAAATGTAAATGTTGTCCGTATCGTGATGGCTGTTACAAAGAAGGAGCCCAAAAGAAAACATACACAGAAACAATCATTTGCGATTCCCACAGTGAACAGGTTAAATTTCAGGAAACTGAGCATTTCAAAGAAAAAATGCGGGAACGCTATAAAATAGAAGCTAAGAACAGCGAGCTAAAACATCGGCATGGTTATGACGTAGCGTCATCATCAGGTCTTATTTGTATGGAAATGCAAGGAGCAATGACGATCTTTGCAGTAAATCTTAAGAGAATAATTAAATTAATGAATGAAAAATAAGAACTTTATCCGAAAAAAACAAGCAATTTATATTTCGCCTAACAAAAAATCCACCAGAATCATAAAAACTCTGATGGATTTTTTCTTTTTTATTAAAGTCAAAATAAAAATGGTATGTTTTTCAGTGCCCTCGTTTTATCCTGCGGGCGGTGTTTGTTCAGCCAACCAAAGGCTTGTATTCTGTTACTGTTCTCCAATATGCTTCAGGATCGCCGTTCAAAATAAGTTCGGCATATTTCAGCTCTACACAGGCGGTGTCCATATTGTAGGCACAAAATATTAAGGCTTTCATGACCATAATTCATCATTAAAGTTAAAATCCCGTCTGACTTCCTGTTAGAAATCAGACGGGATTTGTCCGTATGCACCC
>CAZWLV010000298.1:0-1942 GCA_964634715.1 uncultured Lachnoclostridium sp.
ATAGAAAACATGATTACGATAAGAGATAGATCAGGTCTTGGACAAAAATAGTTAGAAAATGGAGAGAGAAAATGAAAGCAAATGTAAAAAGAATGATCCGGATGTTTTCCATGACCGGATTGCTCGCAATGTGTTGCCCGATGATTGCTTTTGCAGCAGAAGAAACGGCAGAATATGTGCCGGCAATGTATGCTACTTTTTGGGGTTTGGTGCCTCCGTTGGTAGCGATCGTTTTAGCGTTGATCACAAAAGAAGTTTATAGTTCCCTGTTTATCGGAATCCTTGCAGGCGGGATCTTTTATTCCGGATTCAGCTTTGAGGGTACCGTTAATCATATTTTTCAGGAAGGCTTTATCGGAGTTCTTTCAGATAAATATAATGTAGGGATTCTTGTATTTTTGGTAATTCTTGGCTCACTCGTGAGTATGATGAATAAAGCTGGCGGTTCTGCAGCATTTGGACGTTGGGCTTCTTCACACATCAAGAGCCGTGTAGGTGCACAGTTTGCAACGATCCTTTTAGGATGTATGATCTTTGTAGATGATTATTTTAACTGTCTGACAGTAGGCAGTGTTATGCGGCCGGTAACGGATAAGCATAAGATTTCCCGTGCGAAGCTGGCTTATCTGATCGATGCAACCGCAGCACCGGTTTGTATCATTGCCCCGATTTCTTCATGGGCAGCAGCAGTTACAGGATTCGTGGAAGGTGCAGATGGATTTTCACTGTTTATCCGTGCGATTCCGTATAATTTCTATGCATTGCTGACGATTTTCATGATGATCGCACTGACAGCAATGAAATTTGAATATGGTCCAATGAAACAGCATGAATTAAATGCATTGAACGGCGACTTACATTCAACACCAAAGAATGTAAAAGATGAGTTTGAAAATGATACAAAGTCAAATCCTGATGGAAAAGTAATGGATCTGATCATTCCGGTAGTATCTTTGATCATCTGCTGTGTGATCGGAATGCTTTATACAGGAGATTTCTTCCAAGGTGTAGGTCTTGTAGAAGCATTTTCCGGTTCTGATGCATCAGTTGGACTTGCTTACGGAAGCTTTTTTGGTCTGATCATTACGATCTGTTTCTATATGATCCGAAGAGTTCTTTCCTTTAAAGAGTGTATGAACAGTCTTCCGGAGGGATTTAAAGCGATGGTTCCGGCGATCCTGATCCTGACGATGGCATGGTCGTTAAAATCTATGACGGACAGTTTAGGAGCAGCAGAATTTGTGGCAGATTTTATTCATACTTATGCAAAAGGAATGGTAAATTTCCTTCCTGCGATCATTTTCTTAGTGGGCTGTCTGCTTGCGTTTGCCAGCGGTACCTCATGGGGAACTTTTGGAATTCTGATCCCGATCGTGGTAGATGCGTTTGCCGGTGATCAGACGATGATGATCATTGCAATCTCTGCCTGCATGGCAGGTGCTGTCTGCGGAGATCACTGTTCGCCGATCTCTGATACAACGATCATGGCAAGTGCCGGTGCCCAGAGCAATCACATCAATCACGTAAATACACAGCTTCCGTATGTCATCACGGTAGCCGCAGTATCTTTTGTAACTTATATCATTGCCGGTTTTGTGAAAACTGCATGGATCGCACTCCCGGCTGGACTGATCCTGATGCTTTTGACACTGATCGTGTTGAAAAAGACGATCGGAACGACGATAGAGGAAACAAATTAATTGGGTAATTCTACGAGGATCACATCAGGTCCGATCTGTTTAATACAACGCCATGGAATGATGGTTTCATCATTGCAGAAAAGATTAAAAAAGTGAATCCCGGAAGATACGATTAAAGCTGTCACATGACAGCTTTTTTTGTCGAATTCAATATCAACGACACAGCCGATCTTTTTTCCGCAGCAGATGTTGACCACATCTTTTTCTTTTAATTCACAGAGACGCATGAACATTCCCCCTCT
>CAZWLV010000299.1:0-1924 GCA_964634715.1 uncultured Lachnoclostridium sp.
CAGACCATATTTTCAAAATTTTTATTGACAATTTTTCAAACAATTACATATAATACGTTAGACACATGAGATAGTGTGTCCACAAGAAAATCAAGCATATTGACTTGAATCTTTTTTGTGCTCTAATGTTTATAGAGGATAGCGACGAGATCAGCTATCGTTGGTTATGAAGCAATAGACTGTGTCGGTATGCAGGCGATTGTGGAGCCAGACCTTGGGTTATGCGATAACCTCAAACCGAATAGGTTCTTTGGAGCTGAAAGAAAACGTGTATTACTAAAAAAAGAACGGATACATATTCCATCAAATACCACCACAATCCTGCTCAACAATATGACCTAAAATAGAATATCATGGCTTATCCCTTCTGGATATTTCACAATACTACAGCACTCTCCAATATCCGCTCTTATTAGAACCCACTCGCTCAATATAGTCGTTCTTTCGCAAAAAAGCAATATTGTTCTGAATCGCAGTTTTTCCAATTCCAATTATAGCCATCAACTGTGGCTGCGTAATATTGGGATTATTCCGGATTTCTTCCATAATTCGTTGTCTGGTAGGATTTAACTTTTTAGTTTTATCCCCCACATTATCTACCACTTTATCCCCCACATTTATATCAAGTTTCTCAAATGGAATGGTTACTACTATCGAATTTTCTCTGAACTCAAATGCATCTCGTCCATAAACCTTGGTTATTTGCGGAACACCTCGCCCGGAACGCTCACTAATGTGCAACTGCAAAAAGATATCTGACAGTTTCCTATTTACCGGAACAGATTCTCCTAAGTAGAATCCGTCCAGCGTCTGCTTTGGCGCCAATCGACCTCTTGATAAAATCTCTATCCTATCACTAAATACTGTAATCATTGGTGCATTTCCATCCAGCCATGCATTATGAACAAATGCATTGATAATTGCCTCACGAAAAGCATCCTGATTAAAGAGCGGAACTTCTTTGCGTTCTACTAATCTATCTCTTTCATCAGCTTGCATAATATTTAGCACATCACCATATTCCAATACCTTATCCAGTGAATTCAATAAACAATTATTCCCGAATTCTCTTACAGAATATAACATTGAAGCTTTATCCGTTCCTCGGAAAATTGATACACGAATAGGAAATTGACTATCATCCGACAAAATCTGTGCCAACATATTGTATTTTCCATCTTTTGTCAGCAATCCCAAATTCTTCTCAAAGGTTTTCTGGTTCAATACAATCCCTTTGTCCTCATAATACATCAGCAATTTTCTGAACGATAAATCTTGGTCATAGGCCTCTACACTCTCTATCGTCGGTAAACCATTTCGTAATATATCAAATAACTGTGACTCACGTTCTGGATATTTATTCAGATTTACCTTACTGGAACCAATTCTCAAAAATCTAATATTATTAAATGCTGTCGGCACATTCTTTGCTGCCGGAATAACAAGCACAACAACCCTTTTATCCTCAATAGTAAATTCATGAAAGGAAAAGCCGATATCCGGAGTAATTTGTCTCGCCAAATAATGCTCCAATGGTTCACCTTTTACATCTCTATGATAAGAAAATGATGTGTTAGTAAGTTCATGCGTATCATTATGAACCCCCCACACTAAATATGCATTTTCTTCTCCGTGCATTGCCGCCGCATTAGACATTGAAGAAATATACTCAGCAATCCCCACTTCATCATACCAACTATCTTTAAATTCAAACCATTCTTCTTCAGCAGTGTATGCTCTCAGCTCATTAATTCTCTGTTTCAGTCCTTCCATTTGCGCACTCCTTTTATATCAAGTATATCCTATTCCCCCACATTCATTGTAACACAGCTGGGGGATAAAGTGGGGGATAAAATGTTATTTCACAAGCTCCACAATCTCTATTTTATTTTCTCACAATGCTCTATCTAATACTCTCACTTCA
>CAZWLV010000300.1:0-1912 GCA_964634715.1 uncultured Lachnoclostridium sp.
TTATAAGTATCTGCTACTTTATAGGCTGTTTCATATCTGCCTTTTCCGGAAAGTCTTGCGATCTCATTTACTTCCGGAAGATCCGGTGTTTCTTCTTTTGCCAGTGTAACACGTACTTCTGCGGCACTTGCAAATACAATGCTCTGATTTGTGATCGCTTCTAAAGTTACCAGTTTCACATATTTTGCTTCTACTGCTTCAAAACTTGCTGTTTTCCATGAAGAATCCGCAGCCCAGTTTCCTTCTGCTGCTTTTTCCCATTCTTCACCATCGAGACTTGTGTAGATCTCATATTTTGTGATGATTCCGTTGGTTCCGTTCTGACGAGGCTGATAACGGAATCCGTCGATTTCATAAATATCATCGAATTCTAACTGCAGCCAGTGATCAGAATAATCGTCTCCTGTATACCAGTCTGTATGCCAGATGGTACCCGGATTTCCATCAAGCACATTTTTAGCTGAGTTATCTTCACTTGCTATTTCTTCAGAACCTGCGGTTGCAGTCATGGAAGATACCGGAAGATCTCTGCTGGAATCTGCGGAAGGATCTTTTGCACTGTAATTTTCAAGGATTTCTGTTCCTAATGCTTTCAGGTCTGCTTCTGTCGGAGTGGTTGGATATTCTGTATTGCTTCTAGCCCAGCTCCATTCCCATTCGAACCAGTTGATATTGGATTCGTATGCCTGACCGCTTAATTCGTTGATTCTTGCTGTGATCCAGCGTTCCCATCTTACTTTATAGAAATCGCCGATCAGACCTGACCACTGACGGTTTGAATAATCTTTTAATCCGCCGGATTCTGCCTGATTATAAGAACCCCATGTCGTTACCAGTGCTTTTGCGTTGCGTTCATACAGTTCTTTTGTGAAATCATCTGCATTTTTCGCTAACGCTTTTGCCTGTTCTACCCATCTGCCTAACAGATAGTATTCGTTCGTAGAAGTTACGGTTTCCATATGATCGATGATCGTAAGGAATGCATCGGAATATTCTTTGAACGCATCCAGATCACCTGCATAGTAAGCAGAAGACATCTTTTTCTGATATTCCTGTGCACTGTTAGAAAGTACCTGCTGAAGAAGCGTTGCCACATCATACATATAGCCTTCGCTGCTCTTTAATACATCATAATCTTCTAACAATAATTCTGCGGCTTCTTCCAGTTCACCTTTATCATAGCTGATCACTGCATTGCCCCATGTAGAAGCTGCACCGATGCTCAGTGCCGGTCTCGCATTAACTACAGACTCCGGAGCACCCTGTCCAAGACCATTGTAATCTGATTTATAAACGGTTTCTTTTAAGATATCCCATGCCGCATTTGCAGAATCGCTTTCAGCACCGTATCTTCTTGTCGCATAATCATGAAGCCATTCTTCCAGATCGATGACCGGTGTATCTTCCGTTACATCATCCTGCCAGATAGTTTCAAAGATAAAATCATATAATACCGGGTTATTCACACTTGCTTCCGGTGTGATACCGATTCCCTTGATATATTCGCAGTTATTTAATGCATATGGAATATCTTCTGCAAGATTATCCAGATGTCCGTGCATACCAAGACGGCCGCCGAAGTTGTTCAGCATACAGAACAGCCATGGTGTATCATCGAATTCGTTTGTATCACCATAAGAATATCCTGTTTCATTATAATGTGGTGTTTTTTCTGCATAAAGGTCAAGTACCAGTGCATGCTGTGCACCATTTTCAATATCATCAAGTCCATTTAATAATGCTGTTGTCGGATTTCCCTGCCATGCCTGAATGATCCATACACAGTCTTCGTCTGCTTCCAGCATAGAAGTTAAAACTTCTCTGGAAATATCTCTGGAATTCATACCACCGGTATTTCCGCCTTCATGGAATGGATCTGTTGCATAATAATGACTGGAATCTCCATAAACTT
>CAZWLV010000301.1:0-1912 GCA_964634715.1 uncultured Lachnoclostridium sp.
AAAAAAACATCCCCGAAAACCAAGTATGATTTTCAGGGATGCTTTTTTATACCTTATCTTTATTTTAGTCCATGTCTTACAGATCAGACATCTGCTCTTTTTTCCTATTTAAGAAAAGATTGGTTTTAACGCTGCTGCCAATGCATCTTTCTGTGCCTGTGCTTCTGCCAGATCTTTTCCAAGTGTTGTGAAATATGTTTTGATCTTTGGTTCTGTTCCTGACGGACGAACGATCGCTTCTGCTCCGCCTTCCAGTTTGAAGATCAGGACATTCGCTGCCGGCAGTCCGGTTTCTTCTGTATTTTTATAATCTACAACCTTTGTCACGTTATAACCGCCGATTTCTGCCGGTGGATTTTTTCTCAGGTCTTCCATGATGGAAGCCATTTTATCCATACCGGAGAGTCCCGGGAATTCAAAGCTGTCTACTTTGTTTAAGTAACGGCCATATTCTGCATAGATTTCTTCCAGTCTCTGTTTGATAGAAGAACCAATGCTTCTATAATAAGCTGCCATTTCACAGATCAGCATTGAACCGATCACAGCATCTTTATCACGTACATATGGACCTGCAAGATATCCGTAGCTTTCTTCAAAACCGAAGATAAATCTGTCTACTTCTCCTGCTGCTTCTAATCTGGCGATCTGATCGCCGATCCACTTGAATCCTGTAAGAACATTGCGAAGCTCTACTCCGTAATGAGCTGCCACTGCATCTGCCAGAGGTGTGGATACGATGGATTTTACTGCTACTGCATTTTTCGGCATCGTGCCTTTTTCAATACGTGCTGCACAGATATAATCCAGAAGAAGAACACCTACTTCATTACCTGAAACCAGTTCATAAGTTCCATCCGGACACTTAATGGCAATTCCTACACGGTCTGCATCAGGATCTGTTGCCAGCATCAGATCAGCCCCTTCTTTTTCTGCCAGTTCCAGTCCCAGACGAAGTGCTTCAAAGATTTCCGGATTTGGATATGGACAAGTCGGGAAATTTCCGTCAGGATCTTTCTGTTCCGGAACGATGGTAATGTCCGTGATCCCGATATCTGCCAGAATACGTGTTACCGGAACAAGACCGGAACCGTTTAATGGAGAATATACCAGTTTTAATCCGGCATCTGCACAGATTCCCGGACGTACACTGCGTTCTTTGATCGCTGTATAAAGTGCTTCTTTACATTCTTCATCTACATATTCGATCAGACCTGCTTCCATGCCTTCTTCAAAAGACATGATCTTTGCACCTGTCAATACATCTGTTTTCTGGATTTCAGCATATACGATATCTGCCGCTTCATCTGTCATCTGACAGCCATCCGGACCATATGCCTTATATCCGTTATATTTTGCCGGGTTATGGGAAGCTGTTACCATGATCCCTGCATTGGCTTTATAATAGCGTGTAGCAAAGCTCAGTGCCGGAACCGGCATCAATGCATCATAAATACGAACTTTGATCCCGTTTGCCGCAAGAACACATGCTGCTGTTTTTGCGAACACATCACTATTAATACGGCTGTCATAGCTGATGGCTACCAGCTGATTTCCGCCCTGTGTTTTTACCCAGTTTGCCAGTCCCTGTGTTGCCTGACGAACTACATAAATGTTCATACGGTTTGTACCCGCACCTAAAACTCCTCGTAATCCGGCAGTACCAAATTTTAATGCTACCGCAAAACGTTCTTTGATCTCTTCTTCATTTCCTTCGATGGATTCTAATTCTGCTTTTAAAGCAGCGTCTTCCAGATCCGCTTCCATCCAGCGTTTGTATGCTTCTAAATACATCCTGAACACTCCTTCATCTTCTTAAAAGGATCTACCCCATTTTGATAGTTCAATTTTAAATAATTTAGATATAAAAGTCAACGTAATCTCGTATTTTATCTCATCCCGATAACTGTTCAAA
>CAZWLV010000302.1:0-1906 GCA_964634715.1 uncultured Lachnoclostridium sp.
AGCGATGGAGTCGTATATGATTCCAAAGTATACCAGCGTGCAAAAAACTCGATCGATCAGTATCAGATCAATGCACAGTATTATAGATACGAAGCAGACGGAGTTGATACGGAACTTACAGAACGGTTTATGGAAACCTGCCCGAAAAATTTTAAGGGTATTTATTTTATCTTTGAAGAAAATGAAACATTTGTGTCTTCCGTAGATCGATATTGGGATGGTTACTATGCAGATGACTGGTCACCGTATTATTCAGCAGCAGATCTTTATTTTACGATCGGTGCTTATTGGATCGTTCTTGCACTGGCAGTGCTGGTAGCTGTGGCAGCTTTGATCCTTCCGTTCTTTAAGAAACTGGAAACCGGCTGGGAAAAACTGTTTAGTCTTCCGGCAGAAGTGACCGCAGTGATCGGTGGTCTGGGTGTTTTACTGGCCATGGGAATGTGCTTATTCATGTCTGCAACGACCATGGAAGAAATGAACTATATGTTGCTTGGACAGGGAACCGTCATAGAGCTTTTAGGATATGAATTCAGTGCAGCCCAGTGTTATGGTATGCTGTTGTTTGTGAATTTCCTTGGCTGGGCATTGACCTTTTTCATGGAATATATCTGTGTGGCACATATCAGACAGTTTTTCTGCGGACCAAAATATTATGTGAAACACAGACTGCTTGGAATCGTTTTTTTACGCTGGCTGTGGAAACAGTGTAAAAGATTGTACCATTATATTGTCGAGATCGATATTCAGGAAAATCTTCAGAAAAGCATTTTGAAGATCGTTCTGGCAAATGCAGTGATCGTAACACTTCTTTGCTGTATGTGGTTTGCAGGGATTGTAGGAGTCGTTATTTATTCGGTTCTTTTATACATTCTGCTGAAAAAATACGGAAGCATTCTGCAAAGACAGTATCAGAACATTTTAAATGCAACCGGTCAGATGGCAGAAGGAGATCTGTATATTACACTGGATGAAGATCTGGGGATTTTTGCTCCTCTTGGAAAAGAGCTGGAAGGGGTAAAGAATGGATTTTCAAAAGCTGTGGCAGAAGAAGCAAAGAGTCAGAATATGAAAAGTGAGCTGATCACGAATGTGTCTCATGACCTGAAAACACCGTTGACAGCGATCATTACCTATGTAGATCTTTTGAAAAATCCTGATATTACGGAAGAAGAGCGAAAATCTTATATTGAAACACTGGATATAAAATCCCAGCGTCTGAAAGTACTGATCGAGGATCTTTTTGAAGTGAGCAAGGCAAATTCCGGAAATGTGAAGATGAATTTCATGGATGTGGATATCGTGAAGCTCATGAAAGAGGTTCGTGTGGAAATGTCCGACAGACTGGAAGAAAGTACCTTGGATTTTCGCTGGAATCTGCCGGAAGAGAAAGTGATCCTTTCCTTAGACGGACAGAGAACATACCGTATTTTTGAAAATCTGCTGAACAATGCAGTCAAATACGCAATGCCGTATACGAGAGTTTATGTAGATATTGTCAATGAAGCATCAGAAGTAACGATCACATTCAGAAATATCTCTTCTCAGGAATTAAAAATGGATGCGGATTATCTGACAGAACGTTTTGTCAGAGGTGACAGTGCAAGAAAGTCCGAAGGAAGTGGTCTTGGTCTTGCGATCGCCAAAAGTTTTACGGAACTTCAGCATGGAGATTTTCAGATTCATATTGATGGAGACCTGTTTAAAGTAAGCATCAGATTTTTGAAAGAGCATGAAAAAAAGACAGAGTAGGGAAATGTTCTTGAAGAAAGTATAAGAAATAG
The DNA here is from genome assembly GCA_964634715.1 of uncultured Lachnoclostridium sp. Classification (GTDB taxonomy): domain Bacteria; phylum Bacillota; class Clostridia; order Lachnospirales; family Lachnospiraceae; genus HGM12587. The sequence goes on from CAZWLV010000302.1 coordinate 1,785, forward strand.
TAAAAACCGTCGTTACCGTGACCGATCAGGTCATGGCAGCGATGGTTTTTCATATATTTGAGAAAAATTAATTGATCCATTTTTTGCGGAAATCAGAAGCAGAGATGCCTTCTGATTTTTTA
>CAZWLV010000303.1:0-1904 GCA_964634715.1 uncultured Lachnoclostridium sp.
AAATTGTTGAATCACTTTTTTAAAAAGGTTATACTGTATGCAGGGGTGATCAGATGTCTCAGATAGAAAAACTTCAAGAATTGATCGATGAGAGTAAAAGGATTGTATTTTTTGGCGGTGCCGGTGTTTCAACAGAAAGCGGAATTCCGGATTTTCGCAGTACAGATGGTTTGTACCATCAACAGTACGCATATCCGCCGGAGACGATTTTAAGTCATACATTTTTTATGAGAAAAACGGAAGAATTTTATCGTTTTTATAGAGCAAAAATGTTATGTTTGGATGCAAAGCCGAATGCAGCCCATTTAAAGCTTGCAGAATTAGAAAAAGCAGGGAAACTGACCGCAGTGGTCACGCAGAATATTGACGGACTGCATCAGATGGCAGGCAGTAAAAAAGTGTTGGAGCTTCATGGATCCGTACTGCGGAATTACTGTATGAAGTGTGGAAAATATCATGATGCAGAATTTATCCTGCACAGTGAAAAAATTCCAAGGTGTGAATGCGGCGGAGTGATCAAACCGGATGTCGTTCTGTATGAAGAAGGATTGGATGAAAAGATCATGCAGGAAGCAATTGCTCAGATTTCATCAGCCGATCTTTTGATCATTGGCGGAACTTCTCTGGTGGTATATCCGGCAGCAGGAATGATCCGTTATTTTAATGGAGATAAGCTGGTATTGCTGAATAAGAGTGCAACTTCAGCAGATGATCATGCAGCACTTTGCATCAGAGACAGTATTGGAGAAGTATTAAAGCAAATTAAAATATCTTAAAGGGGGAACGTCATGGGCGTAGTAAAGAAAGAATTTGGAAAAAATTCAAAAGGAGAACAGGCATATTTTTATGAGATCACAAATGCAGCAGGTATGAAAGCAATTGTGACAGACTTTGGAGCAACACTCCATTCTCTGTATGTACCGGATAAAGAAGGAACGATGCGTGATGTTGTATGGGGATATGACACTGTCAAGGAATATGAGATTGATAATGGACCGTTTTTTGGAGCAACGGTAGGGCGTATCGCAAATCGTACCGGTGGTGCAGTTGTAACAGTAAACGGCATTGATTATCATATGGAAGCAAATGAACGTACGAATTGTCTTCACAGTGGTTCTAATTGCTATCATATCAGAATGTGGAATGCAGAAATTTTGGATCAGGCAGTCAGATTTTCGATTTTAAGTCCGGACGGCGATCAGGGACTTCCGGGAAATTTTGAGATCAGCGTTACTTATACATTAACAGAAGATAATGCATTGAAGATTACTTATGATGGTGTTTCCGATAAAGACACCGTTGTTTCTATGACAAACCATAGTTATTTTAATTTAAATGGAGAAACATCAGATAGTATTTTAGACCATGTACTTTGGATCAATGCAGACAGATTTACAAGAGTGAATACAGAAATGATCTCAACAGGAGAAATGCCGGATCTTACAGGATCTGCACTGGATTTTAGAACACCAAAGAAGATCGGTCTTGATATTGAGCGTGATGAAGAAGCATTAAAGATCGGAAGCGGTTATGATCATAACTGGGTATTAAATGCTCATAAGACAGAGGAAGCAGTTGCGAGAGCAGTTTCTGAAGAATCTGGAATTTTTATGGAAGTTTATACAGATTGTCCGGGAATGCAGGTTTATACCGGTAATTTCCTTTGTGATAAACAGGGAAAGAGAGGAAGAACTTATCCGAACAGAAGTGCAGTCGCATTCGAAACCCAGCAGTTCCCGGATGCGATCCATCATGAAAATTTCCCAAGTCCGTTATTAAAGGCAGGGGAAAAATTCCATACAGAAACTATTTATAAATTTGGGATCCAATAAAAATCCTTTTTAAAAATTTACGCTGTAATTTATAGTTATGCCTTTTGCGAAGAAAAACTCTAAATGAGCCTG
>CAZWLV010000304.1:0-1895 GCA_964634715.1 uncultured Lachnoclostridium sp.
TCATTCTTTTCAGATGCAAAAAGCAGGAGACCAGTAAAGGTTCCCTGCTTTCATTTTTTTAACTCATTCCCTTTTTTCCCGTAATGTTACTTTTTTCGCAGCAGATCTTCGCCGTTCATTTCCCATATTTGCATAATGTTTTTTCGTCGTATTTACATCTTTATGACCTAAAACATCTGCTACAAGGTAAATGTCCCCGGTTTCCTGATAAAGAGCCGTGCCATAAGTACTTCGAAGTTTATGCGGCGTGATCTTTTTTAATGGAGTCACCCATTTGGCATATTTTTTAACCAGATTTTCCACTGCACGGATTCCCATCCGTTTTCGCTGGGTAGAATAGAAGAGTGCATGTTCATGTCCTTCCACCGGAATCACGGCAGCTCTGTCACCATTAATATAATCAGACAGTGCTTCAGCAACTTCATCACCAAAGTAAACGATCATTTCTGATCCGCCTTTTCGAAGAACCTTAATCCCATTATTTTTAAAATCAACATCTTCAATATCAAGACCGATACATTCTGAAACACGGATCCCGGTTCCCAAAAGAAGCGTAACGATCGCAAGATCTCTCTGTTTTGTCTTTTCGTAGTAAGCTTTTTGCTGACCGGTAAGACATTCTCCGCCTTTTTCAATAAAATCCAGCAGCTGTGCCGTTTCATCTGCCTCCAGACGGATGATCTCTTTTTCATGGATCTTCGGCAGATCGATCAATAGTGTCGGATTTGTTTTTATCATTTCCCTTTTAAAATAATAAATATAAAAACTGCGGAGTGCAGACACCTTTCGTTTAATACCACGTTCTCCATTGGTGATCAGATTTTCATTTTCATCAGCATATACTTTCAGATATTCCATGTATTCTTCCAGATCCACGGATTGCAGATTGTCCAGATCAGATACTTTAAAATCGTCTGGTTTATAATCTTTATAGACCGGATTTTCTTCTGTCAGAAAACGGAAAAAGACAATCAGGTCATACGCATAAGAAATTCTCGTTTTCGTACTTGTCGTCGGTTCAATGGCACGAAAATAGTCTTTTGCAAAAGAAGGAAGACGTTTTAATAATTCCCTGAGTTTTAATGTATTATCAACGACAAGCTGTTCGTGATAGGTGATTTTGTTTTCATTTTCCATAATTTTTTCTTTCAGGATACTCCTTTCGTTACGATTTACTTTGCCCTTTTGCCATTCATTATATATTTTTTAGGGCTTATTTGCAAATTGTCATAAAAAATGATAGTATTGTATATATTTGGCGGTCAGGACATTCCCTCCGCTTTAATTACTGAAATTAATTACACGGGAGTCACTATGAAACTTATAAAAGCAACCGATGAAGATCGGATAAAATCAATCGAAGCATTATACCTTCGTGCATTTCCAGAAATTGAAAGAAAACCTTTTATGGAAATGCTGCAAAAACAGGAAGAGGGCACCATGGAACTTCTTTCTGTCGAAGATGATGAAAATGCCTTTTTAGGGCTTGCAATTCTTGCCTACGACAAAGATATTGCCCTCTTGGATTATTTCGCCGTTTCAGATGAAATACGCGGTCGTGGGATTGGTTCCGGTGCAATCCAAGCTCTTCTGGAACGTTTTAGGGAACAGCGTCTGATTCTGGAAATCGAATCCACCAAAAAAGACTGCCCTGATCTTGCTATGAGAATCCGGCGAAAAGCCTTCTATCTTAGAAACGGTCTTCATACCATGGATTTTGATGTAAATCTTTTCGGTGTAGAAATGGAAATACTTTCCAATGCCAGACAGCTTACCTTTGATGAATACATTGATGTATATAAAAATGCCTGCCATCCAAAATATGCTGAGAAGATCAGCTGTCTTTAAAAGCGGTATTCAACGACTCTTTTCAAATGGTTTTTCATATGATATAA
>CAZWLV010000305.1:0-1887 GCA_964634715.1 uncultured Lachnoclostridium sp.
AAGTATATTGTCCTGACGTTTTTTAATTTACAGACATTCTGAAAATTCTTTTAATGTGTTTTCAAAAACTTTCAGTGCTTCTTCTACCGGTTCCTTGGTTGTCATATCAACGTCACAGATCTTCAGCAGATCAATGCAGTCCATAGAAGATCCGCCGCTTAAAAATTCTTTGTATTTTTCTACGATTCCCGGTTCTCCTTTTAAGATCTTACTGCTGATCGCAATGGCTGCTGAAAAGCCGGTTGCATACTGATATACATAAAACGGTGTATAGAAATGCGGGATTCTTGCCCATTCTAATGCGATTTCTTTATCTACTACGATATTTTCTCCAAAATACTGTTTATTCAGATCATAATAAAGATCGCAGAGCATTTCTGCTGTCAGTGTCTCCCCTGCTTCTGATCTTGCATGACTGAGCTTTTCAAATTCTGCAAACATGGTCTGACGGAAAAGCGTTGTTCTGAACTGTTCCAAGAAATAATTCAATAAATATGCTTTTTCATCATTATCTTTTGCATGATCTAAAAGATATCTGATCAGCAGTGCTTCGTTACAGGTAGATGCAACTTCTGCGACAAAGATCTTATAACCTGCGTAAATATAATCCTGTTTTGCATCTGAATGATAGGAATGCAGTGCATGTCCCATTTCATGTGCCAGTGTAAATACATTATTCAGATTATCCTGATAGTTCAAAAGAACATACGGATGTGTTCCGTAAGCTCCCCATGAATATGCACCGCTTCTCTTTCCTTCGTTTTCATAAACATCGATCCAGCCTTCTGCAAACCCTTTTTTCAAAAGTTCCAGATAATCTTCCCCTAAAGGTTCCATTCCCTGCAGTACGATCTCTTTTGCTTCTTCATAAGGGATCTTTTTGTCTGATGCCCCTACCATCGGAACATAAAGATCATACATATGCAGTTCTTCTACACCAAGTTTTTCTTTTCGGATTTCTACATATTTATGAAGTGCCGGCAAATGTGCATGAACACTTTCGATCAGGCTGTCATAAACAGAAACCGGGATTCTGCTTCCGTCTAATGCTGCTGCTAAAGAAGACGGGTATTTTCTTGCTTTGGCAAAAAATCCTGCCTGCTTTACATTTGCACGATACATTGCTGCTAAAGTATTTTTATGTTTTCCGTAAGTATCATAAACTCCGCAGAATGCTTCTTTTCTTACTCTGCGATCCTGGCTTTCCAAAAGCTTTCCATAGCTTCCGTGTGTGATCTCTGTCGGATTTCCATCTTCATCTTCAATTACCGGGAATTTGATATCTGCATTGTTAAACATTGCAAAAATATCACTTGGTGCTTCAGCGATCTCAGCAGCTCCTGCCAGCAATTCTTCCATTTCTTTGGAAAGAATATGTTCTTTCTGATGGAGAAGTCTTCTAAAATATGTTTCGTATTTTTTCAAACCGTCTTCTTTTAACATTTCTTCCAGCTTTTCTTCCGGAATACTTAAAATTTCCGGTTCGATATAAGAAGATGCTTCTGAAAGATTCATCATCAGCATCTGTGCTCTTCCGGAAAGTCCCTGATAATAAGCATTTGCCGTATTTTCATGCAGTCTCTGATTTGCATAAACATAAATATTTTCCATTAACTGGTTTAATTCATCTGATTTTTCCTGCATTTTCAAAAGATTTTCTGCGGATGTTCCAAGAGTTCCTTCAAATGCTTTGATTTCTTCTATTCCTTTTTGAAGTTTTTCAAAATCTGCTTCCCATAATTCGTTTGTGGCATACAGATCTTCGATTTTCCACTGATACTGCTTTGCCCCTTCTTCTCTCTTCATAAATTTACCTCGTTTCATTTATTTTTGTTCTATGACATGAATGCTCTTCACAAAACTCTTTTCTTACTATAACACTATTCT
>CAZWLV010000306.1:0-1883 GCA_964634715.1 uncultured Lachnoclostridium sp.
AAAAAATACGCCTGAACCGATCAGCTCAGGCGTATGATCAATAATTTTTTTAAAGATTAGTAATTTTCTGCATGGATTTCGAAATATGCCTGTGGATGAGCACATACCGGACATACTTCCGGAGCTTTTTCGCCAACTGCGATATGACCACAGTTACGGCATTCCCATACTTTTACTTCGCTCTTTGCAAAAACTTCCTGCATTTCTACATTGTGGAGCAGTGCACGGTAACGTTCTTCATGTTTTTTCTCGATTGCACCGACCATGCGGAATTTTGCAGCCAGTTCAGGAAATCCTTCTTCTTCTGCTGTTTTAGCGAATCCGTCATACATATCTGTCCATTCATAGTTTTCGCCTTCAGCAGCTGCTGCAAGATTTTCAGCAGTTGTTCCGATTCCGTCTAATTCTTTGAACCACATTTTTGCATGTTCTTTTTCGTTATCTGCTGTTTTTAAGAATAAAGAAGAAATCTGTTCAAATCCTTCTTTTTTTGCTTTGGAAGCGAAATAAGTATATTTATTTCTTGCCTGTGATTCTCCTGCAAATGCTTCCAGTAAATTTTTTTCGGTTTGTGTACCTGCGTATTTGTTCGCCATTTTTAAGCCTCCGTTTTCGTACTTTGATGCTTTTATCTTATCATATTTTGATTTTTATTTCTACATTCCATCGTGTTTTTAGGCATTATTGCCGGCTCTGTTCCGGCACTGTCCGTACCTTTTTCTGCTGTCGGTACTGAACGATGATAGCCGTAAGTTCTGCTGCTGCCATTGAGATCACAAAGCTGGATAACACCAGTAACAGCAGGTATCGGTTTCCTTCAAAATGTCCGCCAAGTCTGTTCATCATCCGATGGATCACGATCTGATGGATCAGGAATGTATAAGAAGATAAATCTCCCATCCAGCGGAAAAAACGGTTATCCAACAGTTTCATCAGCATTCCCCTGCTTCGTGTAAAGATCACCACAAGCCACATGGATACCGGCACAAAAAGCAGATTATAGCAGATGCCGTCATAAACGCCTTCAATGCGGTGGAAGATTTTCACAACAACGATAAAAAGAACCACTGTCATGATCTCTAAGAGCAATGCACGGATTCCTGTCCATTCTGTATCCGCCGATCTGTTCAGATAAAACCATCCGAGAACCGCACCTAATGTAAAGTCAAGCATACGGTAAAAAGGCAGGATATATGTTACCCAGTACGGAAAATGATCTCCGAAGTTCAGAGGTCTTTTTGTTGCCCAGATTCCTACAGCACTCATGATCAGAAAAATGGCTGCTCCAAACAGGAATGCCGTCTGTTTCTTTTTGATCTTTGACAGCAGTTTGATCATCCACGGTGCAAAAAAACATAAAAACAGATAAGTAGATAAGTACCATGCTACTCCATTATACGAAAAGAAATCTTCCGTATAAGGACTCCAGCACTGCACCAGAAAAATGTTCATCAGCAGACGTTTGATCGCATTTCTGGAATGCGGCATTTTTACAAAGATGAATTTTAAAAATACCATCAGCAGGTGAAGTGCGTACAATTTTTTGATCTTGGAAAATGCAAATTTTACATTTCCAAGGACGGACACATCCTGTCTGTCAATTTTTGGTAAATAATTAATGGCAACACAAAAACCTGAAAGCACTACAAACATGGACACGCCAAATGCTCCCGTGAAAAAGGACACTCCGCAGTGTCCTAAAAAAATTTCCAAGAAGCCGACTGCCCTCAATGTCTGCAGAGAATCAATTCTTTTTTTCTCTTGTAACATTGTTCATCAATCCCTCATTCTTTCTCCCTAGTATTATTAGTATAATAAAATTTTATGCCGATTGCAATCATTTGGCAGACGTTTTGCTAGGAATTTTGTACGGGTTATGTTAT
>CAZWLV010000307.1:0-1866 GCA_964634715.1 uncultured Lachnoclostridium sp.
TTGTATCAAAGAAACGCCCGATTGTACAATCAGACGTTTCAAATCATTCATTATTTTTTTAGATTCCTATCATTGAAATTTTTCTTTTACGAGTTTGACCACCGTACCCGATAAAAGGAACAGTGCGATCAGGTTCGGGATCGCCATCAACCCGTTAAATGTTTCCGCGATCTCCCATAACAATCCAAGATCCATCGTTGCTCCTACGATTCCCATAAGAGAATATACGATCATAAATGGTTTGATCCATTTGGCAGAACCGAGAAATTCCATACATCTTGCTCCATAAAGTCCCCAGCCGAGGATCGTGGAAAATGCAAAACAAACCATGGCGATCGCCGTAAATACGGATACCCAGTTACCATAAGTTGCCGTAAATCCGCTGATCGTAAGTTCTGCACCGGCAGCAGCACCGTAATTGATCGTCACACCGCTGCAAAGGATCGTCAATGCTGTTAACGTACAGATTACGATCGTATCCGCAAATACTTCAAAAATACCAAATACACCCTGTTCTACCGGATCTTTGGTATCCGAAGTTGCATGGGCGATCGATCCGGTACCAAGACCTGCTTCATTCGAGAAAATCCCTCTGGAAATTCCTTTCTGCAGGCTGAGGATCACAGAACCGACTGCTCCTCCGGTAACCGCTGCCGGATGGAATGCTCCTGACACGATCGATGCAAACACTCCCGGGATAGAACGATAATTCAATACTACAACACCTACTGCAAGCACAATATAGATCACTGCCATAAACGGCACCAGTTTTTCAGTTACTTTTCCAATACGTTTTACACCGCCAAGAAGCACTGCTGCCACGATCACTGTGATCAGAATTCCGATCACTAAGCTTACCATCTGCTGATTTCCTTCATTAACTACGTGGTAATTGGACAATGCTGAATTGATGGCTGTCGTGATCGTATTGACCTGTGTTGCATTTCCTGTTCCAAAAACAGTTAAAACTCCAAACAATGCGTACAGTACTGCAAGAAAATGCCAGCGTTTGTTCAGACCATTTTTTATGTAATACATTGGTCCGCCTACGTAATCACCATGCTCATTTCTTTCACGAAAATGTACTGCCAGTGTGACTTCTGCGAATTTCGTACACATTCCGAGCAATGCAGACACCCACATCCAAAATACGGCACCCGGTCCTCCGATGGCGATCGCCCCTGCTACACCCGCAATATTTCCCGTACCAACAGTCGCTGCCAATGCGGTACATACTGCCTGAAACGGCGTAATGGAACCATGACCTGCTTCGGACTTCTGGAAAATCTTTCCGACCGTAGATTTCATTGCATAGGAAAATTTCCTAAACTGGATAAATCCCGTCCTTACAGACAAAAGGATCCCAACTCCAATGATGCAGACCATGGCCGGAGCACCCCATACAAGACCATTGATCACATCATTTACTTTTGTAATCATTTCTAACATTTTACACCTCTCCTAAAAGCAAATATGTTTGTTATTATACATGATATTTACCTAAAATAGAAGTATAAAAATAGAAGTAAAGCCTGTACAGGTGCCACGGAGCAGTCATTTTAACTAAATTTCAAAATCCAGACACATTCTTGTCTTTGTATACGGACGTACTTTTCCGTCTGCAACTGCTACATGTTCCGGATGCACTGCATAACCTTTCAACGCTTCTTCATCTGTCAGAGTCGTATCCAGCATCACTTCTGCATTTGACGAAGCCAATCCTTCGATCTGCACCTTCACTTCTAAAAGACCCGGAACTTTTCCAACCAGTCCTTCCAGACCTTCTTTCATCTCTGCTTTGATCACTTTCTTTTCTTCTTCTGAAAGTTCATCCTTTAACTGCCATAAAATAATGTGTTTTACCAT
>CAZWLV010000308.1:0-1866 GCA_964634715.1 uncultured Lachnoclostridium sp.
GAATTGGAAAATTTGGATGGATTATTTAGAAAATCAAAAGAAATAGTTCAAGCTGCTAGAGAAATAACTGGAACAGTTGCAAACCTCACAACTGTAATTTCAAATTTCGAAATTGGAAGATATCTTGTAGAAGAAGAGCAAAAAGGTGAGTTAATCCTAAGTCTGTTGCTGCCATCATCATGTGATCTGTTAAAATGGAAGCATCAATGTCACAAGTCTGTTTGTGGTCAAAAGGACGAATCCATGCCTTGCTATGATCTGCACAGACAATGATCGCAAGTGGAGCACCGTAAATACTTGCTCCATTTCCGATTTTAGCAAGACCTTCTTCGCTTTGCACCACGATTAAATGTACAGGCTGAAGATTTGCAGCTGTGGGAGCCATATGAGCAGCTTGTAAAATTTTCTCCAATTTTTCCGGTTCTACTTTTTTACTTGAATAGTTTCTAACGGAATAACGTTTTTTTGCAAGTTCAATAAAATCCATAATAGTAAATCTCCTCTTTGTGTTGTATAATTTGCTTGTTCATTTAAAATACATACAAATTTTAACATGGCACAGTAAAATCACAAGAATGCACTTTTAAGATAGATACTTCCTAAAAGGTAAGTATCATAGAGGGATAAATACAATGATAAAATATGAAAAAGCACAATTTAATTGTCCGGTGGAGGCGACTCTATGTTTAATTGGGGGAAAATATAAACCACTGATTTTATGGCATCTTATTGATCAACCGCTACATTATATGGAATTACAGCGTTTGATTCCCAAAGCAACACCAAAGATGCTGTCACAGCAATTACGGGATTTGGAGGAATGTGGAATGATCCATAGAGAAGTAATTCCAGAAAAACCTCCAAGGACACTGTATTTTCTTACTGAGTTTGGAAAAAGCATTATTCCTGTGTTAGAGTCTATGTGTGATTGGGGAACAAGATTTTTAGAAGGATTGGAAATCGCACCATGCTGTAATTCCAGACAGCAAGAAGATTAGATGTGAATCAGTCATAAGATTTCTGTTGACAACAAAAACCAGTGAGCCTATAATGGCAGTGTAAAAACAAAATGATTCAAGGAGAGCTTGTGAAGCAGGCTGAGAGGAAGTAATCGTGAACTTCGATCCTATAACCTGATTTGGATAATGCCAACGTAGGGATGTGTTAAAATATATTGGAATTAACATAAAAGTACGGAAGTTGCCAGATTGGTAGCTTCCTTTTTTCATTGAATCGAAAGACAACTTCATATATGAAACAGGGGAGCTTGCAGACAGGCTGAGAGGAAGGTGTGCCCTTCGACCCATATACCTGATGTGGATAATGCCAACGTAGGAAGAAGATACTTTGATTTTATAGGAGAATGCCACAAAAAGGTGTTCTCTTATTTTTTTACGAAACAGATGTTGATTTTGGAAACGCTTTGGTGTACCGGCGTTTCCTGATGATAAGGAGGAAAAAAGAAAATGAACAAAACAAACACAAAAAAATTAGCGATCGCCGGAGTATTCTGTGCGGTTGCAGTAGTGGGAAGTATGTTTTCCTTCCCTGTTTTCGGGAGCAAATGCTCTCCGATACAACACATGGTGAATATCCTTTGTGCGGTCCTTCTTGGTCCAGGATACAGTCTTGCGGCTGCATTTGGGGCGGCTTTGATTCGAAACCTGCTTGGTCTGGGAAGTCTGATGGCATTTCCGGGAAGTATGTTCGGGGCGTTGCTCTGCGGACTGGTCTATCAGAAGACAAAAAATATCCCGGCAACACTTCTGGGTGAGGTGTTCGGTACAGGGATCCTTGGAGGACTGTGTGCGTATCCGGTTGCCATTTTTCTGATGGGACAGAGTGCGGCAGGACTGGCATTTTATG
>CAZWLV010000309.1:0-1863 GCA_964634715.1 uncultured Lachnoclostridium sp.
CCCATTATTCAAAACAAAATCAATCTTTTCTTCCCTACGAAACCTGTTCCATCACAAAAGTTCTTCCTTCCATCTGCATCACTTCCATCTCGATCCCATACAGTTCCCGGATCGTTTCTTTCGTAATGACCTTTTCCGGTTCTCCTGCCGTCAGCACTTTTCCTTCTTTCAACCCGATAATGCAGTCCGAATACCCGATCGCCTGATTAATATCATGCAGTACCATGATGATCGTCATTCCGTATTCCCGATTTAACTTTCGCACCAGTCTTAAGATCTCGATCTGATAACGGATATCCAGATACGTCGTCGGTTCATCTAAAAATAAAGTTTTCGTTCCCTGTGCCAGTGCCATAGCGATCCACACACGCTGCCGCTGTCCTCCGGACAGTCTGGATACTTCCCTGTCACGATATTCCGTCAGATTCGTTACTTCCAATGCCCACCGGATCTTTTCTTCATCTTCGCTGCTATTTCCCTGCATCATTTTTTTATACGGTGTCCGGCCAAATGCGACCAGTCTTTCCACCGTAATATCTTCTGCCGCTGTATTATACTGCTGCACGATGGCAACCTTCCTGGCAAATTCTTTTAAATTCAGATTTCTGATATTTTTCCCCTTCAGATAAATATTTCCTTTTTTAGCATCCAGATTTTTTGTCATCAAAGAAAATAATGTAGATTTCCCACAGCCGTTCGCTCCCATGATCGTTGTGACTTTTCCTGCTTCAATCTCAAGCGAAACGCCTTTTAATACTTTATTTTTTCCATATGCAAACGAAAGATCTTTTACTTTCAGTGCCGGCATCTGCTGTTTTTTCCCTGTATTTTCTTCTGTCTGTTTCAGCTTATTTTCCATACTGTTTACTTCTCCTTAAGAGCATAATAAAGAATGGGCCTCCCACGACACTCATAATGATCGAGGCTGACACTTCATAAGGTGCTGCAATGGTTCTTCCGATGGTATCTGCCAGCAAAAATGCAAATGCTCCGAACAATGCACTAAAAGGAATCAGCACTTTATGATCGCTTCCTACCAGAATCCTTCCGATATGCGGCACCAAAAGCCCCAGAAAACTGACCACTCCTGCCACTGCTGTTGAAATCCCCACCAACAGTACCGCTGTCAGTGAAATTCCGATCCGTAAAAGATTGACATTTAACCCCAGACTCCGTGCAGTCTTATCTTCCAGTGCCAAAAGATTGCATTTTCCTGCAAATGCCATAGCAAGGATCAGCCCCAGCACTACATATGGAACTAGCGTTTTTACATCATCCCATGTTTTCATCGTAATATTTCCATTAACGATCGATGCCACACCGGACATATTCCCTCCGTTCATGGAATTTAACATACTGGAAAATCCCTGAAACATGGCATTCACCGCCACTCCCACCAAAATGATCCTCATCGGGCTTAATCCATTTTTCCACGAAAGACTGTACACCAGCACAAACGCTGCCACACCGCCCAGAAATGCAAACAACGGTGTAAAGAAAAACAATTCCGGTGCAAATGCCGTGATCAATACTGCTGCAAAACCGGCACCACTGGAAATACCGATGATCCCCGGATCTGCCAGCGGATTTTTCAAAACTGCCTGAAACAATGCTCCGGAAACTGCGATCGCCGCCCCTGCCAGCATGGAGATCAGGATCCTTGGAAATCGAAGGTCATAAATCGTTGCCACCTGTTCGTTATATTCCACAAACAAGCCTTGATACAGCTCCCAAAAGCTGACTTTCAGACTTCCGATATTAACTGCCGCAAAAAAGAGAATCAGCAGCAGACAGGACATGACAACAAAGGTCAGTGCCGCTTTTATCCTTCTATTTTTCATTTCATTTTTCACTTTCTTCTAT
>CAZWLV010000310.1:0-1846 GCA_964634715.1 uncultured Lachnoclostridium sp.
CACGCATACCGGCAAGCTGTTTGATCTGTTTATCAGAACCACGGGCACCGGAGTCAGCCATCATGAAGATGTTGTTATATTTATCAAGACCGCCAAGAAGTTTCTTTGTAAGGATACGGTCAGTTTCCTGCCATGTATCTACAACTTCTTTGTAACGTTCTTCTTCTGTAATAAGACCACGTTTGAAGTTACGTGTGATCTTATCTACTGTTTTCTGTGCATTTTCAATGAGTTCCGGTTTTTCAGGCGGTACTGTCATATCTGAAATAGATACGGTCATGGCAGCACGTGTAGAATATTTGTAACCCATTGCCTTAATATCATCCAGAACTTCTGCTGTCTTTGTAGCTCCGTGAGTGTTGATTACTTTTTCAAGGATCTGTTTTAATCCTTTTTTACCAACGTGGAAATCTACTTCCAGTTTCAGTTCATTTCCCGGAATGCTTCTGTCTACAAATCCAAGATCCTGTGGAAGGATTTCGTTGAACAGGAAACGTCCAAGTGTAGATTCTACATTCTGTACAAGTTCTGTACCATCAGCAAATGTCTTGCTCATACGTACAGTGATCTTTGACTGTAATTTGATTCCGCCATTTTCATAGCAGAGGATTGCTTCATTTACATTCTTAAAGAATTTGCCTTCTCCAACTTCTCCCGGTCTTTCCTGTGTTAAATAGTAAATACCGAGGACCATATCCTGTGAAGGAACGGCTACCGGACCACCATCTGATGGTTTTAACAGGTTGTTCGGAGAGAGCAGTAAGAAACGGCATTCTGCCTGTGCTTCTACGGACAATGGAAGATGTACCGCCATCTGGTCACCGTCGAAATCGGCGTTGAACGCTGTACATACCAATGGATGAAGCTTGATGGCTTTACCTTCTACCAGAATCGGTTCGAAAGCCTGAATACCGAGTCTGTGAAGTGTAGGAGCACGGTTTAACATTACCGGATGTTCTTTAATAACATCTTCGAGAACGTCCCAGACTTCTGTCTGCAGTTTTTCAACCATTTTTTTCGCACTCTTGATGTTATGAGCAGTACCGTTGCATACGAGTTCTTTCATAACGAACGGTTTGAACAGCTCGATCGCCATTTCTTTTGGAAGACCACACTGATAAATCTTCAGTTCCGGTCCTACAACGATAACAGAACGTCCTGAATAGTCAACTCGTTTACCTAAGAGATTCTGACGGAAACGTCCTGATTTACCTTTCAGCATATCAGAAAGAGATTTTAATGCTCTGTTACCCGGTCCTGTTACCGGACGACCGCGACGGCCGTTATCGATCAGGGCATCGACTGCTTCCTGAAGCATTCTCTTTTCATTACGTACAATGATATCCGGAGCTCCCAGTTCAAGGAGTCTCTTTAAACGATTGTTACGGTTAATGATTCTTCTATATAAATCGTTCAGGTCAGAAGTTGCAAAACGACCACCGTCTAACTGAACCATTGGACGTAAATCCGGAGGAATTACCGGGATTGCATCCATTACCATCCATTCCGGTCTGTTTCCGGATTCACGGAAGGATTCAACTACTTCCAGACGTTTTACGATACGTGCACGTTTCTGTCCTGATGCATCTTCAAGACCTGCTCTAAGTTCTGCTGCTTCTTTTTCAAGGTCAATGTCTTCTAAAAGCTGTTTGATCGCTTCTGCACCCATTCCAACTTTGAATTCATTGCCATATTTTTCTCTTGCATCCTGGTATTCTTTTTCAGATAATACCTGTTTGTACACTAATTCAGATGCATTTCCTGCATCAAGAACAATGTAGGAAGCGAAATAAAGAACTTTTTCCAGTACTCTTGGAGATAAATCCAGAATAAGTCCCATTCTGCT
>CAZWLV010000311.1:0-1828 GCA_964634715.1 uncultured Lachnoclostridium sp.
TAATCTCCTGTTGCTGCGTTTGTGTTAGCATGGTTGCAGTTTAAGGATTGCAGTTTTTGCATGCTTCATATCCCATAGACAGTAATTCTTCTTTGGTTCCATAATATTCTTCTTTGTTTTCGGAATGGATCCTTTTCACACTTTTACATTCAGGTGTATGGAATTTCATGCTATTTGTATTTAAAATATAATCTGCTTCCGTTTGCACAACAGAGTTGTTTAACAGATCATTTTCTGAAATTTCGGTTGTATCAGAGGCAGGGGTTAAAAGTTCATTTTCAGAAGATTCCTTTTCCGTAGAAATATGAACCGTTTCGCCATCTGAAGTCAAAATGATCTCCCCTAGCAGATCAGTACGGTAGATCTCGGCATCCTGGTCTTCCAGCCGTTCTAAAGTCGCTTCTGCCGGATGGGAATAAGAATTATCTTCGCCGACAGAAATGATGGCATATTCAGGATCTACTTCTTCCAGAAATTCACTGCTGCTGCTTCCGGCACTTCCATGATGGCCAACTTTTAAAACGTCTGCAGAAAGATCTGTTCCATTATCGATCATTTCCTGTTCTGCTGCTTTCTCGGCATCTCCGGTAAATAAAACAGAAGTCTCACCGTATTCAATTTTTAATACGATGGAGCTGTTATTAGAGTCATTTCCTGCATTTACACTTAAAATGGAGATCAGGGAACTTCCAAGATAATAATTTTCTCCGATTTCCGGAACGGTGATGCCATTGCCGTTTTGTTCAGCATATTTTTTGAAATTTTCAAATGCTTTTGTATTATTTGTCGTTGTAGAACAAAGGACAACATCTGCGGATGCGTAGTTTAACGCACCGGCCAGACCGCCGATATGATCTGCATCTGCATGGGTTCCGACAACAATATCTAAATGCTGGATCCCCTCTTCTTTTAAGACAGTGTACATTTTCGAAGAACTGTCAGTATTGCCGCCATCGATCAGCATGTAGTGTCCATCACATTCGATCAAAGCAGCATCTGCCTGTCCTACATCAAGAAAACGGATGGAAAAGGAACTGTTTTCTATACTTTGTACCGAAGTATTGTATGTGGCTGATTTTGCTGAATCCGGCACAGAAGGTGTACAGCCTGTGATTCCGAACAGCAATACAGCAAAAAGAAGGATGCTTGTACGTAAATGATTTAAATGGTGTTTTATTTTATGCATGGTAATTCTCCTTAAAAATTTTGCGAATTTCTTAAATTATTGCGATGTGTCAAATCTGCAGATAAGCCTGTGCTTTTTCTCGCGTAAACTATGAGAAACATGCTCTGCAAGTTTCTTAAGTTATCGTGGTACTCTTCAAATATTTATGCAAGACAGTATTTTCATCGCTGCCTGCGTAAATTGAAAGGGAGAGCACTTCTTTATGAAGCCTCTCCCATCTGTGCTGTTTTTGTCCGGTAAATAGTGAGCAATCTCGGAAAACAGAAGATTCTATTTTCTTTTTTTGCTGTTTACGGATTTACCTTTATAATTTGGATCAGTAATCTGCTGGATCATGTTTTTTTTCTTTTTCTGGATCAGATTTGGATTCATGAACATTTTATATGCTGCCCAGTAAAACATTAATCCTAAGATCACAAGAATAGCTACAGAAGCTTGTGCTTCCATATCCCCCGGTGATGAAATGAACATCCAGATTGCTACAAGGATCCAAAATGTTCCAAGTACGATATTCAAGCCAATACGATTCATTCGTGCCTTCCCCTTTTCGTTATTTATGTATGTTTTTGCAAACTTATTAATACCCATTATATCATATGAAAAACCATTTGAAAAGAGTCGTTGAATACCGCTTTTAAAGAC
>CAZWLV010000312.1:0-1820 GCA_964634715.1 uncultured Lachnoclostridium sp.
CTGCTAACTATATTTTTTCAAAATCTTCTTATAAAATTTCCAGACAAGATATATTCCGACGGTACACTCTGCGATGATCAGTACAATCCCAATCGACAGATGAATCAATGTCAAAATTCCAACGATCACAAAAGAGATTGCCCATTTTTGATAAAGTAATGACATTTCTTCATTATAATGTTCCACATCCTGCACTTTTCCTTTTAAACTGGTATCTCCTGTCCAAAATCCGATAGGATCTCCCCCGTTTTTCCGATCCGATGCAATGATCAAAAACGGCACTGCACATAAAATACAACAAAAACATGTTATGATACGATCCATACTTTCCTCCTGACTAGCTTTTTAATTAAGATCTGATAACTTTTTAAAAGGGCTTTTTTATCGCTGCTTCTTTTAACATTGAAGCTTTTTATGTTATAATCTGTCTCAGAAAACACAAGGAATTTTTAAATACTATGAAATCAGACAATCAACTTTTTTCCAATATGCTGCACGCTGCACATGACTGGCTGAAAGGACGCTCTCCCTACGAGATCGGTCTTCTCGGAAATGTTACATATGACGGCAATGCATTCCATTTCCAAAGCTTCGGAAAATCTGTTACTGTTACCTGCCCGGCATACGAGATCACACCGCAGCTTCACCAATGGCACATATTATCAATCCTGCATTACTTAAATACTGCTGACGGTACCCCGCTAACCGGACAACTGATCACCTTTGCTCAGTACAAAGACGGTTTGATCCGCGGAGGCAATTTTGATCGTACAGCTGAAAAAATACTTTCTGAAAAGATTTCCCATCTTTCCGAAAAAGAATTAAAAAAACGAATCCTTGCATTGGGCGGAACAATACATTCCTCCAACGCAGATCTCTGTGCAGAATTCCGTTTTATGCCAAATTATCCGATCTGGTTGAAGATCTGGTTTGCAGATGATGAATTTCCTGCATCCGGACGATTGTTTGCTGACTCTTCTGCGGCACATTATCTTAGTATTGAAGATGCTGTTACGATTGGAGAACTGCTCTTACAACTACTTTTTGAAGAATGTCATTAGAATGAACACCCTATGCGACTTTGACAGATCATAAAACAATATGTGTAACCCTTCTGACAAATATAGCATAACACTCTTACAATGGTTTTTCTATAACCAAAAACGCTTTTACTAATTTTTATACCGGAGGTCTCTTTTGAACGATAAAACAAAAACTAAATCACAGCAATACCAACATATCATTCACCCTTTTCCACCATTATTTCACAGTGAATCTAAAATTTTGATCTTAGGAAGTCTGCCTTCTGTAAAATCACGAGAGCAACTGTTTTTCTACGGACATCCGCAAAACAGATTTTGGAAAATGCTGAGTCTCGTCTACAATGAACCAATCCCGCAATCCATTGAAGAGAAAAAGCATCTGATCCTCTCTCATGATCTTGCTCTGTGGGATACGATCTACAGCTGTGATATCATCGGATCCAGTGACAGCAGTATTAAAAATGTAATCCCGACAGATTTGACGGAAATTTTGAAAAATTCAAAAATAGAAAAAATCATCTGTAATGGAAAAACATCAGGAAAATACTATCAAAAATACCAACTGAAAAATACTCTGATCCAACCCGTAATCCTGCCATCCACAAGCCCTGCCAATGCAGCATGCCATCTGGATCAGTTAGCAGCTCAGTGGGGAAAAGAACTTTTGAACAACACTGTATAAAGAATATTTTGTGCAATATTTTAATAGTTTGCAGTTAATACAAACGCCTCAGAGAACGACAGCTCTCTGAGGCGTTGTTATTCATAACCTGTTTT
>CAZWLV010000313.1:0-1810 GCA_964634715.1 uncultured Lachnoclostridium sp.
GTTAAGTTTTTGTTCCTTGGTTGACTTTTTTTAGGGAATCAGTTATTCTGACACTCGATATGTTATAGAATAAGATAAAAGAATGAAATAAAAGGAGTAATCTATGCTGACAAAATATCTGATCACGTTTTTTGTATCCATGGTTCCCCTGATCGAGCTTCGAGGGGCAATTCCATATTCACAGATTGTGGGACTTCCGCTGCTGCAGTCGTATATCATCTGCATTATCGGAAATATGCTTCCGGTGCCGATCATTTTCTTTTTTGCAAGAAAAGTATTAGAGTGGGGCTGTGATAAACCTGTCATTGGTGGATTTTTTACGTTTTGTCTGGAAAAAGGGCATAAAGGCGGAGAAAAATTAAAAGCAAAAGCCGGAAAAGGTCTTCCATGGGCATTGCTTTTGTTTGTAGGGATTCCGCTGCCGGGAACAGGTGCATGGACAGGAACACTGGCCGCAAGTATTCTGGATATGGATTTTAAATCCAGCGTACTGGCATGTATGGGAGGCGTTCTTCTAGCAGGAATCATCATGGGAGTTGCAAGTACAGGTGTTTTGGGAGCATTGGGAGCGATTTTCTAAATTTTGTATTTTTTTGAAAACTTCATTAGATTTTAAGGAAAGAGTAGTCAAAAGACTACTCTTTTGTGTTATAATGTCCGTTGAAGAATAGAAAAAGAAGAACTATTTTTATGAGTGAAATGTGAATCGAAATGTAATTGACCGAAAAGAAAACTGTATTTGTAAGATACAGGTGACAACAGGAGGATACTATGGAAAATGAAATCGTGATTCGTCGTGCCAGTGCCGATGATATCAACTCAATCGCAGAAATAGAAGATAAATGCTTTCCGGCGGCTGAAGCTGCAAGCATTAAAAGTTTTGTGGAAAGGTTTATCGTGTTTCCGGAATGCTTTTTTGTAGCAGAAAGTAATGGAAAAGTGGTCGGACATATCAACGGATGTGTCACAGACAGTCCGAATCTGCCTGACGCATTGTATCATAATGCAACGCTGCATCAGCCAAATGGTGCATGGCAGACAGTATTTGGAATTGCCGTACTTCCGGAATTTCAGCATCAGGGAGTCGGATCAAAACTGTTGGAGCATTTTAAAGCAGATGCAAAGAAAAGAAATAAAAAAGGGATCATTCTCACCTGTAAGGAGGAAAAGATCAGTTTCTATGAAAGCCATGGATTCAAAAACAGAGGTGTTTCCGAATCTTCTCATGGAAATGCAAGATGGAATGATATGGTTTTAACATTCTCTTAGGAGGGCTTTGTGAAAATGAAAAAAATCGTAAAATCAGCAGCAGTTTTAGCGGCAGTATTCGCAGCAGCTGTTTATTACTATGTAACACTTCCGGCATTGAACATTCATTCAGAAGGTTTCTGGTGCTTTTTGATCGTTGCTTTTGCGGCAGTTACCGTTCTTGTGGCGGTTTATAAAATTTTTAAGACAGAAGCAGAATTCATTGATCTAAGACAGAGTAAGCTGATCAAAACAATGCTGGGTGTGATCGCAGCAGCAATTGTGGTATTTTTGCTCGGAAGTCTCTTGTCTTCGGAAATCATCAATGCAAAAAAATATCAGCAGCTGATGACTGTAGAAGAAGGAGAATTTGCGTCAGAGATTGAACCGGCTGATTTTTCCAGTGTTCCGTTGTTGGATAAATCTTCCGCAGCAATTCTTGGAAATCGAAAGATGGGAACTATGGTGGATATGGTTTCCCAGTTTGAAGTCAGTGATCTTTATACACAGATCAATTATCAGGATAAACCGGTAAGAGTATCGCCTTTGGTTTATGCAAGCC
>CAZWLV010000314.1:0-1792 GCA_964634715.1 uncultured Lachnoclostridium sp.
TTGGCTTTTTCTGCCGTTGCCCAACATTCAGCGACATCTCCAGGTCGTCTGTTTTCAAACTTGTAAGGAATAGCAACCCGATTTGTTTTTTCAAAAGAATTTATTAGTTCCAGAATGCTAACTCCTTGCCCTGTCCCCAAATTAAAAGTATCAGTCCCTGTCATGTTGGTGCAATAATTTAACGCTGCGACATGACCTTCAGCCACATCCGTTATGTGGATATAGTCACGGATACAAGTTCCATCTGGAGTCGGGTAGTCGTTCCCAAAAATATGTAATTGTTTTTCTTTACCTTTAGCTACTCTAATAATGTGGGGCATAAGATTATTGGGTGTACCATTAGGGTGCTCCCCAAGCAAACCACTTTTGTGTCCACCGATAGGATTAAAGTATCTTAGAATTATGACAGATAGGCTGGAATCTGCTTGAACTGTATCATGTAGGATTTGCTCTGACATCCATTTGGTCCATCCATATGGATTTGTGGGAATTCCAAGAGGCATTGTTTCAGAAAAGGGAGCAGAATTACCAAACCCATAAACCGATGCGGATGAGCTATATAAAAGACGTTTTACATCGAACTTCCTCATTGCCTTTAGTAGTGTGGTTAATCCGCCAATATTATTGTCGTAATACTTTACCGGCTCTTCGATAGATTCATCTACAGATTTAAGGGCTGCGAAGTGCATCACTGCATCAATTGATTGTTCTTCAAAAATTTCGCACATTTTTTCAAAATCCGTTACATCCGCATGGTATAGCACAACTGATTTTCCACTACTTTGTTCAATATAGCTGGCAACCCGAGGATTGCTGTTTATGAAATTATCGACTAGAACAACCTCGTGATTGGCATCCAATAAAGCTACTGCAACATTGGAACCGATATATCCGGTGCCCCCTGTTAGTAAAATTCTCACTTTCAATTTCACCTTCTTTTGGTCGAACATCAATTTCTTTTGCTACAATATTTTAATAATTCATTTGACGAAAGAATGCTTGCTTCCATTAAGAATTGGCATTATTCATCCAGAACAAACCACGTTTCATCAATCTGGACGCAAGTAATTGTTGTACTGTCTGTATAGGTGTCAGAGTCTCCAGGAATGGTGATGGTTAAAGAAACTGTAAAATTATTTTTTGGCAGTTCGCTGCCTTTTTAACATTGCATAATCCGCCAAGCAATTCAGCGGAGTTTGTTATCGTGGGCACACTCAGATAAAACTGGATAAAAACCAGATTAATATCGTAATAATCGTGCCTCCCAGTATGCTTGGAATCGCTCCAACTTTCAAAAGGTCTTTTTGAGAGTAATACTTTTCTTTGTATGTAATAAGATAGATTGGTTCAGTAAATATGAGCAATAGTGCTGCTGCTGCCCAAAAGGCTGCTATTAACAATAAGGAAGTGTATGTAATTGATGTAATACAGGATATTTCAAAAAGCATTGGTGCTAAAAGTGCGATAACCGCAGTTGTAGTAGGAACAAAAGCACGAATTACGCATATTGACAAAGATAATATTGCTAATACTATCAATGTTGGCGATTGACTTATCTTACCGAATATAAAGTTTGCAAAATCGCTAATAACACCTGTTCCGGCTATACCAGTCATTAGCACGCTCACGAATCCCATTGTTAGCACAAGGTCCCAGTTTACACCACGCCCAAACATATCGATGTCCAACACTTCAATAAAAGGCAAAAACAATATAATAAGTCCCAAAATTGCCACACTTGTAGTGTTTAAGAATGTTACAAAACTGCTAAGGAACCATCCTATGATAACTA
>CAZWLV010000315.1:0-1785 GCA_964634715.1 uncultured Lachnoclostridium sp.
AGTTTATCTATTATACGAAAAACTTTCTCAGAAGTCAACCAAAAATATTAACGCATTTTAAATTCTCTTTCCATTTCACGCTTCTGATCTTTTTTGGCGATATCCTGTCGTTTATCATACAGCTTCTTACCTCTTGCAAGACCGATCTCTACTTTTACGAGACTTCCTCTAAAGTATACCTGAAGCGGAACCAGCGTATAACCTTTTTCTGCGATCTTTCCTGCCATTTTGTTGATCTCATATTTATGCAGCAGCAATTTTCTCACACGAAGGGGATCTTTATTAAAAATATTTCCTTTTTCATACGGACTGATATGCATTCCATAAATGAAAATCTCACCTTTCTCAATCCGGATAAAGGATTCTTTGATACTGCATTTTCCCTGACGCAGGGATTTTACTTCTGTCCCTGCCAGAGAAATCCCTGCTTCATATTTATCTTCAATAAAATAATCGTGATATGCTTTTTTATTATTTGCGATCAGTTTCACATTTTCCTTCGGAGCCTTCGCCATCTTCTATGTCCTCCCTGTTTACAAGCCGAAAATCTATGGTCTTTGAAGCCATATCTACTTTCTTTACCTGAACGAGTACCCGTTCACCGAGCTTATATTTTACACCGCTGTCCTGTCCGACCAGTTCATAGTGTACTTCATCAAAATAAAAATAATCATGGATCATGGAATTTACATGTACCATACCTTCTACCGTATTGTCAAGTTCTACATAGATTCCATAATTCGTTACACCCGAAATCACACCTTCATAAATCTCACCCAGATGTTCTTTCATATATTCTGCTTTTTTCAGTTTTACTGTTGCACGTTCTGCTTCATCTGCACGCCGTTCCATCTGTGAACTCTGCAATGCCACTTCCGGCAGGATCTTTGTATAATGTGAAAGTTTTCTGTCATTTAAACGTCCTCTTAAAGAATCCTTGATGATCCTGTGGATCTGAAGATCCGGATAACGGCGGATCGGAGAAGTAAAATGACAGTAGTACTGTGCTGCCAGTCCAAAATGTCCGGTACATTCCGTCGTATAAGCCGCTCTTTTCATTGATCGAAGTGTCAGGCGGCTAAGAAGTGCTTCTTCCTTGGTGCCGGAGATCTTATCCAACAGCTTCTGCAGTTCTTTCGGATGGATCTCTCCGTTTGCCGCTTTAAAATAATATCCAAAATTACGGATAAAAATGCCAAGCTGCGTCATTTTTTCCTGATCCGGCTTTTCATGTGTTCGATAAACAAACGGCAGTTCCTGCCAGAAGAAATGTTCTGCAACGGTTTCATTGGCAAGCAGCATAAAATCTTCGATGAGTTTCGTCGCTGTATTCCTTTCATATGGTAAAATATCTACCGGTTTTCCCAAGGCATCTAATTTTACTTTTGTTTCCGGAAAATCAAAATCGATACTGCCTCTGCGGCTTCGTTTTTCTCTTAAGATCCCTGCTACGTCTGCCATCATTTCAAACATCGGAACCAGTTCTTTGTATTTCTCGCATTCTTCCTGATCGTGATCTTCTAAAATCTTTTGCACACTGGTGTAGGTCATTCGCTCATTTACATGGATCACCGTTTCAGCGATCGTATGATCTACCACATTTCCTTTTTCATCAATATCCATGATACAGCTTAATGCCAGACGGTCTTCTCCGGCATTCAGAGAACACATTCCATTGGAAAGTGCTTTTGGAAGCATCGGGATCACACGGTCTACCAGATAAACACTGGTTCCTCTTTTTAAGGCTTCTTTATCCAGTGCACTGCTTTCCTGTACATAATTTGC
>CAZWLV010000316.1:0-1168 GCA_964634715.1 uncultured Lachnoclostridium sp.
CCCTCGTCCAAGCAACGAATTGCAGCAAGCGCATCTATTGCTCCCTCATTGAAGGATTCAACCAATTCCATTCGCTGCATCATATTTTCTGATGCAGTAAATTGGCTGGATTTAAAACCGAGCGATGACAAGGTCTCTTTTACAAACTCTATGTGTCTTATTTCGTCATCGTTATCATCATGCAGCCTTCCGTCACCACAATACACGATAAAATGATCTTTTTCTTTTATATGTCCGAGAAGTTCGACGATGCGTTCCAACTTTTCGTCAGCCATGGATATGATTCGCAGCCTTGCCCGTAGGTGCAACGCCAGATTTTCCGGATCTATACATACTCCATTTTTGAAGCAGGACGCAATCTGCGCTGATTTCTTGCTGAATCGTTCTTCTTCAGATTCTGTTGCATTTACAAAAATGGGATAGTAATAGTACGGGACAAGGAATCCTCTTTCAAGTGCGTTTTCGATAGGCAGGTTAAAAACCTGTCCGCCAAAGAACGCCATCAGCTCCATACCTTTCGCCGTGTTTTTGCCGCTAAATGGGGTTGCGCTTAATCCAAGCATATATTGGAACTGCTCTTTTAGCTCCTCCGGGCGATTTGTAAAACGATGTGCTTCGTCGACAATCAACAACTTGTCTTGCTTTGATTTATTCAACACTTTTTTGAATCGCGCGAGATTAAACGATGTGATCGTAGAAATTATAACTATTTGTGTGCCCTTATATAATCGCTGGCGCACAATAGCTTGCGACAACTGTTGATCCCAGTTGTGATTTTCCGATGATACCATGACTATAGTAGCATCGGGCAAAGCTTTCTCCACATCTTCTGCCCATTGACGAACCAAATGTTTATATGGCGCACAAATCACGATCATAGCGGAATGTTCTTTGAGTAATTCCACTGCAGAATAGATGGCTGTCCATGTTTTGCCGGTACCAGTGGCCATAACATAAAAACCGTGATAATCATTTGCGACCCATGCGTTGATAGCTTCCTTCTGGTAATCACGAAGTATAATCGGTACATTCGCGCGAGATGCTTGGTTTTTTCGATGTTCTACAACTTTGAGGATTTGTGCCTGTGCAGATGCTGTATAGTCATAAACAGTTATATGAGGATTCGTGTTGTTCCAAAGCGAATCGAATTCATTGATCTCATCCTCGA
>CAZWLV010000316.1:1178-1782 GCA_964634715.1 uncultured Lachnoclostridium sp.
CTGAACCCAGCTTTTTACAACCCGAATTTTTTCATAGTTGTTCTTATAACCGCTTGCTGTTGAATTAGCAGAACCATAGAAAACAACTGTATTGCCCTCGAGGTCCTCGAGAATTCCGAGCTTATCGTGGTATATACCCGTTCCCTTGGTCACTGCGATTTTGATATCCAAAGTGTTGTTAGCAATCAGTGCTGCTAAAAGCTGAAGATGCGCATCTTCTAATTCTGCCATTGCAGCCGCAAAATCGCGTTCAAAAGTGCCTGCAATAATATCCTCACGCTTCTGATACCCCACATTAATCGCGTGAATGTCTTCTGCACTCAAATTAGGGCTGGCAATCAGCTGAATTTTTCCATCATTGCGGGACAGCGATACTATGCCGTCAATTATCGTTGAGAAGACGGTTGACGAAAAGAAACCAACACTTCTGCGGTATAACTTCGTCTTTCGCAACATTGGAATGAGAAACGCTTTTGCAATATTCTCATCACCATAGCTAACATAGCTGTGCTTGATATCTATTTGTCTGAAGCTCATATTGTTTCTCCGTTATTCATCCAGCATTGCTGCGTGTTTCTTATACTCTGCGATCACCGTGTCGGGG
>CAZWLV010000317.1:0-1774 GCA_964634715.1 uncultured Lachnoclostridium sp.
TTGATCTCCTGTTCAGAGAATTTCCATCCCGGAGATTTATCAGAATCATCAAGCTGTACACTGTAAAGCTCGCTGAGTTTGTTTTTCAGCTCTTCTGCTTTTTCCAGTACGCCTTCTTTATGCATCGCGATCGGAACGATCATCGTCTGTACCGGTGCGATCCTTGGCGGTAATACAAGTCCTGAATCATCTCCGTGAACCATGATAATGGCACCGATCAGACGGGTTGTCATACCCCATGATGTCTGGTGTACCGGTTCTAATTTGTTTTCTTTATTTGTATACTGGATACCGAATGCTTTTGCAAATCCGTCGCCAAAGTTATGGCTGGTACCGGACTGAAGTGCTTTTCCATCATGCATCAGTGCTTCGATCGTATAAGTTCTTAATGCACCTGCAAATTTTTCTTTTTCTGTCTTAACACCTTTTACAACCGGAATTGCCAGCACATTTTCAAGGAAATCCGCATAAACATTTAACATCTGTACGGTTCTTTCTTCTGCTTCTTCTGCTGTCGCATGTGCTGTATGACCTTCCTGCCATAAGAATTCACGGGAACGTAAGAACGGACGGGTTGTTTTTTCCCAACGAACTACGGAACACCACTGATTATATACTTTCGGCAGATCTCTGTGAGACTGGATCTCTTTTGCATAGAAATCACAGAATAATGTTTCAGATGTCGGTCTGACACACATTCTTTCCTGAAGCGGTTCTAATCCGCCGTGAGTTACCCATGCAACTTCCGGTGCAAAACCTTCTACGTGATCTTTTTCTTTCTGAAGCAGGCTTTCCGGAATGAACATCGGAAGATATACATTCTGTACTCCTGTTTCTTTAAATCTTCTGTCTAATTCATGCTGAATATTTTCCCAGATCGCATATCCTGCCGGTTTGATGACCATGCAGCCTTTTACGCTGGTATAATCACACAGTTCTGCTTTTCTTACAACATCTGTATACCACTGCGCAAAGTCCACGTCCATGGAAGTAATGCCCTCTACGAGCTTTTTATCCTTTGCCATAATTTCTCTCCTCTATTTCTATCTGTTATTCGCTTAAAGATAACCGTATTTTATACCAAACCACACACTCCGTCAAGGAAGCATCTCCTGATTTAGCAGGGAATTGTCCGGCGTAATGCAAAATTCCATCTTCTTTTTCGTCTTTGGATGCACAAATGACAACCGATAGGCACAAAGAGCCGTCTGCACATAATCCGCTGACTGCTGAAACTGTGGATTGTACTTGGTATCCCCATACAGCGGCCATCCTGCATTTGCCATCTGTACACGGATCTGATGATGCCGTCCTGTGATCAGATCGATCTCGATCAGGGAAGTGCTTTCCCCTTCTTTTTTCACCCGGTAATTTAGTTCTGCCCTTTTTGCATCTTTCGCATCTTTGGAGACTACCCTAGATGTATTCGTGCGGCCGTCTTTTTGCAGGTAATCCACAAGGGTACCTTCTTTTTCTGATGGTTTTCCACAGATCAGTGCCAGATACTGCTTTTTCATGCGGCCATCTGTGACCTGACGGCTTAATTCCGCTGCCGACTGCGGTGTTTTTGCAAATACCATGACACCTTCTACCGGCTGATCCAGTCTGTGAACCAGTCCCAGATACGGTTCTCCGGCGGTCTTATTTCTTTTATACAATTCTTTTTTGATCAGTCCCTGCAGATCCATCATACGCAGTTTTCCTGCCTGTACCGGGATTCCGGCATCTTTCTTTACCACAAGAAGCTGTTCATCTTCATAAAGTATTTTTAAGC
>CAZWLV010000318.1:0-1770 GCA_964634715.1 uncultured Lachnoclostridium sp.
GAGGTGCGGTATGCTGATATATTATCGTTTTAATAATTTTTGTTCATTTAACTGTGAAAGTGAGTTTTCCATGATTGCACCGGCTGGAAAGGTAAAAAAACGCTTTCCGGATAATTATGTGGAAACGGATGAAGGGTTTGATTTGCTGAAATCAGCAGTGATTGTTGGTGAAAATGCTGGTGGTAAATCAAACTTTATCAATAGCTTGAAATATTTGAAATCCTTGTTTGTGACGAATAGCCAGGTGAAAGCTGTTCGTCCGTACATTAATGCGGCAAGTTTAAATGATGAAAAAAGTCCCGTTCAGAAGTTTGAAGTGTGTTTTAGAACAGATCAGGGTAAAATCTACATTTATCATCTGCATATGAATGAATTCGGAATCATATACGAAGAATTGCAGACATCAAAGAAAAAGAATGCAGCGGCGGTAACTCTTTTTAAAGCAGAAAAACAAGAAGATGGTTCTTGGTTTGCCAGTGCGAAAAAGAATCATGATTTGGGTAGATTAATGGATAAAGTTCTTGTAGGAGAAAGTATTGGTTTACTGGTATCTAAACTTGCATTGTTAGGTGATGAAGATGCACTGGCGGTGGTTGAGTGGATGACGGAAAAATTATATCCGGAATCATTAGTTACCGATAAATTTGAAGATCCAATCAAACAAGATGCAGATATGCGTATTTTGGAAGATGAGCGATATCTGGAAATTTTTCGTATGGTTGATTACAGTATTTGCGGGATTGAACTTGATAAGGAAAAGCCGTACAGTAAGACAACCATCATCCGTAAAGATGAGAACGGAAATCTGTTCAGAAGAGAATTGCAGATGGATTCTACTGGTGTTCGTGAGTTTTTTGCATGGGCAGTACACATTTTCAGAGTTGTATATGAAAATAAAGTAGTGTTTGCAGATGAAATGGATCGAGTGCTGAATCCGATTCTGTCTGATCGAGTGATTGCTTTTGTAAATGGAGCAGAGCATCATGGACAGTTTGTTTTTTCTACGCACAATGTGCTGCATCTGGATTTAAAGAATTATATGAAAGAACAGATTTATTTCATCACAAAGGACCGAGAACAGTTAACTTCTGAAATGTATTCCTTGTCTGATTTTCCGGAAGTCCGTTACGAAACAACCAAGATTTATGAGTTTTATATGAAAGGTATTCTGGGAGGTACAGCATTTGAGTAGGCCGGAACGTAAATTACAAAAACGATTTGTTGTATTCTGTGAAGGTGATACAGAGTACAATTATATTGATAAAATGAGAAAACGCCAGGATGTGCAGATTGCGTTAAAACCAATCAATATGCATGGTGGCGGTTACAGTAACTTTTTGAAAAAAATAAAGACAGAATCACAAACGAACTGTTTGGCTAAATTCATCATCGTAGATGCCGATCGTCTGATGAAACATTACGAGGAAAAAGACAGCTTCTTACAGCTGGCAGAGTATTGCAGACTGCAAAATAAGAAAGGGACGATTCCACATTTCTTGATTGTAAACAATCCGGATTTTGAATATGTGGCTTGTTTACATGTGCCAGAATACAAAGGGCAGGAAGTGACAAGATTTTTGCAGACAGTTCTTGGATTTCAGTCTTTGGAACAGTTTAAGAAGAACACAGAAGTGTATGAATGTCTGAATAATGGAGAACGTTCGTATCAGGTTTTAATTCAGAAGATTCAAGGGAAAGATAAGTTTGTAAAGAATACATATTCTGTGAAGAAAAAGAATTTTGAGATTGCTATCAGTCGAACAGATGTGA
>CAZWLV010000319.1:0-1760 GCA_964634715.1 uncultured Lachnoclostridium sp.
TGGCAGTTTTCCCTGCCATTGTTTATCAGTGTGATCTTTCAGCAGCTGTATAATATTGCAGACAGTGTGATCGTAGGAAATTTTGCAGCCTGCGGCGAAGATGCACTGGCGGCGGTCGGAGCTTCGTATCCGATCACGATGATCTTTATGGCGATCGCACTGGGATGTAATACGGGCTGTTCGGTTGTGATCTCACAGCTTTTTGGTGCAAAGCGTTACCGGGAAATGAAAACAGCGGTGACGACTTCTTTATTGGCATGTCTGGCAGCATCTGTGATCCTGACGGTATTTGGTTTGATCGCCAGCAGCGGAATGCTCCGAATGATCAGTACGCCGGAAAATATTTTTTCAGATGCAGAAGTGTATTTAAATATCTACATAGGCGGTTTTATATTTCTGTTTTTTTATAATGTCGTTACCGGAATCTTTACTTCATTAGGGGATTCCAAAACACCGCTGTATTTTCTGATCGGTTCTTCCCTTGGAAATATTGCACTGGACTGGGTGTTTGTAGCAGTGTTCCACTGGGATGTGGCAGGTGTTGCGTGGGCAACATTTCTCTGTCAGGGAATTGCCTGCCTGTTGGCATGTTTTACTTTGAAACTGCGTTTGGATAAGATTGAATGCGATGAAAAACCGGAATTATTTTCTAAAAATATGTTAAAAAAGATCATGACGTTTGTCATTCCAAGTGTGATCCAGCAGAGTTTTATTTCAGTCGGAAATATTTTTGTGCAAAATCTGATCAATGGTTTTGGATCTTCGGTGATCGCCGGATATTCTGCGGCAATTAAGATCAATACGTTTGCGATCAACTGCTTTGCAACCCTTGGAAATGCAGCTTCCAGTTTTACGGCACAAAATATCGGAGCCGGGGAAAATGACAGAGTCAGATCCGGTCATAAAGCAGGAAGTTATATCGCAGTACTGATCGCAGTTCCATTCTTTTTACTCTGCTTTTTCAGAAGTGAATGGCTGATCAGCCTGTTTATGAAAGAAAAGTCGGCAGTTGCTTTAGAAACCGGAATGCTGTTTTTGAAGATCGTGTCACCGTTTTATTTTATTGTACCGATCAAACTTGTTACTGATGGAATTTTGAGAGGTTCAGGAGCAATGCAGTACTTTATGATCTCAACATTTACGGATCTGATCTTAAGAGTGGTATTAGGTTATCTTCTGGTCATTCCATTTGGGACAACAGGAATCTGGATGTCATGGCCGATCGGCTGGGTAATGGGAACGCTTCTTTCGGTACTGTTTTACGGTAAAGGTGTATGGAAGGCAAAAGCATAGATTGGAAAGATCAAAAAAACTGAAAGATAAATATCGAGAGGGGATAACTAAATGGATACATTAACACTTTACAGGGAAATCGGAAAAACATTGCATGGATTGGGAGCTTACAGGGCAGTGATTGTAAGATCAAAAGCGGCACCGGGGGAGATGCCGGAAATGTCATTGGAAATTGCAGTAGATGGCGGTATTGATGTGAAGAAAGCATCAGAACAGTGCCGGAAACAATTTCCAAACGTGGAGATTATGTTGCTGGATCTGTCGGAGGATGCCAACATGGATCTGATACAGGAAGTCATTGAAGACGGGATACAGATTTAAGATAGGAAGATGTAATTTTAAAGGAATACGGTTTACATAAGTTATCTGGACAATTATGAAAAGAAGAAAATAGTGCGATTACATTTTCTAAAAATAAGCAAAAAAACAAAGGCTGTATGTGGAATGATTCACATACAGCCTTGATC
>CAZWLV010000320.1:0-1753 GCA_964634715.1 uncultured Lachnoclostridium sp.
TAGTCGGGATGCTCGCTGAACATGGTCAGGATCACCATGTCGTTGGCGATAAAGGTGAAAAATAGCTTGCCCCCGGCTTGCACACCCGCTTGGCCTCCCGGATGCACCGCAGCCGGTCTGCCTCACTGTGCAGGTGGTACAGCGGCCCGAACAGCAGGACGATATCAAAGGAGCTGTCCTGATATCGGCTGAGATCCAGGGCGTTTCCCTGCGCCAGATTGATGGTATCCTCCGGTGTCAGCTTCTTTCGGAAGGCCTCGATGTTGCTGTCCGCCAGCTCCAGTGCGGACACTTCGTAGCCCCGGCGGGCAAAATACAGGCTGTATTCCCCCACTCCCGCGCCGATATCCAGAATTTTTGCACCCGGCATCAGGTACTTTTCAATGTACTTCACATTGGTGAAAAACTCCACGCCGGCCGCTTTGGACTTGGTCAGGCGGGTGCTCGCGTCAAAGCGGCGGTAGATCTCCTGCACCAGCTCGGTGTCATTTGCATAGGAAAAGCCCGCCATGAAGTGGCTGCGGTACAGGATGCTCTCCTCGGAATTCTCCACTGTGCCGTACCGCGTCTCATATGTGCAGCTTTTGATGTACTGAAAGCCGCATTTTTCGATCACCCGGGCGGACTGTTTGTTCCTATCGAAATGCCCCACCAGAATGAAGTCCAGTTTCACCACATCAAACAGGTATTTTATCACCGCTTTTACCGCTTCCGGCATCAATCCCTGTCCCCAGTAGTCCCTGGACAGCACATAGCCGATCTCACAGCCGGACAGGTCGGCAAGCTCGGGGTAGTGGGCCTCGTTGTACGCTTCAATGCCCAGAGAGCCGATGACCGTTCCCTGATATTCCAGCGCGAAGCAGCGCTTTCCTTCGATAAAGTGGCCGAGAATACGCCGGGATTCCTCAATATCCCTGTGGGGCGTCCACCCCGCCATCTGCCCCACGCCGTCTACGCTGGCATACTTGTAGAAATCCTGTAGATCCGTTTCTCTCCACGGGCGCAGGAGCAGCCGTTCGGTTTGCAGCGTCACGCCGCTGATATCGATTTGCGCGTTCATTTTTCTTTCCCCCTTGAGGCAAAAAATGCAGTGCAGGAAACTCTTCGTTTTGCCTGCACTGCATTCGTTTTTATGAAAATCCCGGTCAGATCATCCTAAAAAGTGTATGACAATACAGGCCCGTGTATTACCGGGCTGATGATTATTGTTGCGGTTAAAGGAGCTCACTCTTGAGTAGGCCAAAAAAGTTTTCTATGACAGCATTGTCCAGACAGTTACCTTTCCGGCTCATACTCTGGCAAATACCTTTTTCCTGAAGCATCTGCCGGTACTGCTTGTGTTGGTATTGCCAGCCCTGGTCAGAATGAAGGATCAGATTTGTTCCATCTGGTATTTTCTCAAATGCCTCATTCAGCATCGTCGTTACCATGTCCAGCACAGGTCGGTCTGAGATCGTGTAGCTGACCAGGTCGCTGCTGCACAGATCGAGAATGGGTGAGAGGTATAGTTTTTCTCCAAACAGGCTGAATTCTGTCACATCGGTGACCCATTTCTGATTTGGCTTTGCGGCATGAAAGTTCCTGTTCAGCAGATTTGGCGCGATCTTGCCGACTTCGCCCTTGTACGAACGATATTTCTTCATCCTGACACGGCAAACCAAGCCCAGTTCTTTCATGAGACGCTGGACGGTCTTGTGATTTAAGGGAATATTACGGTTGTGCAGTTGTGCTGTAATACGGCGGTAGCCATATC
>CAZWLV010000321.1:0-1748 GCA_964634715.1 uncultured Lachnoclostridium sp.
TGGGAAATACTTTAGGTGTTTCAGAAAATGAAATAAGTGAAATTATTGAAAAGGGTAATGAATTGTACAAGGATCTTTTTTTATTTTAAAATCATATCTAAACATTTCAAATTCTGCATTCGCAGAGAAATTTCAAAAAAATAAAATTTTTTTTGAAAAAGGAAAAGAGCCTTTTCTGAGAAAATAGAAAAATTTTCAGATTGATATTTAGGATTGACGAATTCGTGTTTTGTGATATAATTTAATTAAAATCCGTAAAAAATAAAAAAATACGGATTTTAATTAAAAGAGGTGATTGGATGATATACACATACCAAGAATGTATTGAAAAATATAAAACAAATTATGAAATCAGGAAACATCTTGCCAATGGTTCTTTAGTAAGAGTTCGCAGGGGCATGTATTCCGACAATGACCATGAAAGAGAGCTTGAGATAATAAGCAAAGCATATCCGAATGCGGTATTTACACTGAATAGTGCTTTTTATTATCATGGGCTTACAGATACAATTCCAAGAACTTATTATCTGCTTACGGATAAGAATTATACCAAAATTAAAGACAAAAGGGTTACCCAGCTTTTTGATAACAATGACAGTCTTAATCTTGGTGTTGAGACAAAGATTCATAATGGTACGGAAATCCGTATTTTTAACCGGGAACGTATGATTGTTGAATTGATTCGCAATAAAAGTAAGTTTCCATTTGATTATTACAAGGAGATTATAGCTAATTACAGGAAACTGATTTATGAATTAGATATACAGATGGTTCAGGAATATGCGTGCCAGCTTCCAAAGACAAGGCTTGTTTTAGATACGTTACAACTGGAGGTGTTTTAGATGAATTTATCTGATATGGTTAGAAAAATGCAGGAATTAGGATACGAAACGGATGATGCGGAGGCGAGAGTGTGTCAGGATGTTGTTCTGAAAGCAATATCAAAAAGCTCCTTATCCAGAAATGTTACGATTAAGGGTGGAGTCGTTATGAGAAGCATAACGAATAATATCCGTAGGGCAACCCAGGATATGGATATAGATTTTATTCGATATTCACTTTCGGATGAGTCCATTGAAAATTTTGTTGCAAAATTAAATTGTATTGAAGGTATAACAATAAAAAGAGTCGGAAAAATCGAAGAATTAAGCCAGCAGGATTATAAAGGAAAAAGGGTGAATGTACATATTAAAGATACTTATGGTAATCTGATAGAAAGCAAGATTGACCTGGGTGTACATAAGCACATGGAAATTGAGCAGGAAGAGTATTGTTTTGATATTGCTTTTGATGATGAGGGTGCGTCACTTCTTATAAATACCAGAGAGCAGATGTTTGCAGAGAAGCTGCGTTCGCTTCTGAAGTTTGGTACTTTTAGTACTCGTTATAAAGATGTCTATGATATGTACTACCAGTGCGGCAGGATGAATGAACAAAAGCTGATTAATTGCTTGCATACATTCATTTTTGATGATTCAGCAATGCGTGAAAATGATATGTTGGCTATCATTAGAAGATTAAAATTTGTATTCCGTGACAAGATATACAAGGACAGAGTAGATAAAAGTAATAAAAGATGGCTGGATGTCGGGATTGACGAAGTGTTTGAAGGCATAATGAATTATTTAAACAAATTTACATAAAGTCCGTAAAAAGATAAAAAATACGGATATTACCGGCATTCAAGCAAGATACACAAAGTGACATTTATGGGACACATCCTTTGCTAGACTGTCATTGTAAGAAAG
>CAZWLV010000322.1:0-1744 GCA_964634715.1 uncultured Lachnoclostridium sp.
CCGGAGAGCTTTTCCAGCAGGATAATATTCTCGTCTGAATGTTCGATTTCTCTGGAATATCGCTTCGCCGCCTCCAAAACCGCATCCATCTTTGACATCTGCTCATTTTCTGCCCAAAGACATTTTGCTGCTTCCATGATCATCATTGTTCCGATCACCGAAAATGTCATCTTTGTATAAACTTCTTCATCATAAACTGCACCGCAAAAATAGGTGAACACAAAATAGACCATCAGCTGTTCCGCAATGATATCCAGATCCGCAGATGTTTCATTTTCGTTCCATTTTTGATCCAGTTCCTGATCTGCTGCAGCTTTTCTCATATTCTTCAAAAGCTCCGGCCAGGACTTACGCAGAACTTCCATCTTTGAAAACTGAAGGATCATTTCCTTTTTCAGCTTTTGGGCACTGTCTGTGCGATTCCGATAAGGATTCAGCCGTCCTGCAAAACGTTTTTCTGCACCTTCCGCAGTATATCGTGCAAATACATCCTCCATTGCCATCACATTTCCACGGTTCAGCCGGTTTTGCAGATCATGGGAAAATGCCAGCACCATGGCAATCCGTTCTTTCACAGGTCTTTTTCGATCCTGCAGTTGTTCCAAAATGATCTCCCTTGCATCTGTCAGTTTCGAATAAAGCAAAAAATCAAATGTTTCATAAACTTCTTCTCTGCACTGTTTTTCTGCTGTCAGGAAATGTACCGGTTCTTTTTTGGTCAGGATCAGTTTTGCTGCTTCCGGACAGGACAACGCCAGAGAAATTTCCCTGACATTTTCAAATTCTTCATAGTGCCTTGGATAAGTACGGCAGGTACGGCAAAACATCCCTTCACCGGCTTCTGTATAAATGTCACAAAGATTGTTTTCATCTAAAAAAGCACAGCGGTTTTCCTCATACTGTAAAAAGATGCCCTCTTCCCAGTCTATAGAATTTGCCAGACGATTCCCAAACGGTCCCGGATAGTTCCGGTATCGCTTCAGTGTCTTTTCGTCGATCACGATCTGCCAGCCTGCACAGCAGGTATCAGGACATTTGTCTGCCGTACATTTAAATTTTTTATAATAATCAGGTACTCTTATTTCCATCTTTACTCTCTGCGATTCTTTCTTTTTTATGCGGCTCATCCTATTTTTCACCGCTTTTTAGCATTTATTCACGGATCTCGATCGGAAGCCCGTCAGGATCCTTAAAAAATGTCATTTTTTCTTCCGTAAAAATATCATAACGGATCGGTTCTGTCTCGATTCCCATTTCATTCAACTCACTGACCGTTTTTTCAATATCTTTCACTTTAAATGCCAGATGGCGAAGTCCCAGTGCCTCCGGATACGACGGACGTTTTGGTGCATTTTTTGTCACAAATACTTCCAGCTGGCAGTCACCCATCTGAAGATCCAGCTTAATATCCGCACGATCTTCCCGATAGTTTTCACTCAAAATCTTAAAACCTAATTTTCTTACATAAAAATCTTTGGTCTTTTCATAATCTGATGTAATGATCGCAATGTGATGAATCTGTTTTAATTTCATAAGCTCCCTCCCAAAAATTTGCTCTTATTACTTTACGCATCCGTACAGTAACCTTCTTATCCTTATTATAAGCGAATCCTTCAAATACTGTAAACAGGAAATGTTCTCTGTACAGTAACATTCGCAGGCTCATTTAGAGTTTTGCTTCGCAAAAGGAGCCTGCTCACACCTGAATCATTCTTTTACGCAGCAAATCAGCAAGTGATTCGCT
>CAZWLV010000323.1:0-1744 GCA_964634715.1 uncultured Lachnoclostridium sp.
CTTCATGACAAAAATAGATCAGAGTAAGATCAGAAATTTCTGTATCATCGCACATATCGATCATGGAAAATCTACATTGGCAGACCGTTTGATCGAACGTACCGGTCTTCTGACCAGCCGTGAGATGCAGGAACAGGTGCTGGATAACATGGATCTGGAAAGAGAACGTGGGATCACGATCAAAGCACAGACAGTCCGTACTGTTTATAAGGCACAGGATGGAGAAGAATATATTTTTAACTTAATCGATACACCGGGACATGTTGACTTTAACTATGAGGTTTCCAGAGCATTGGCAGCCTGTGACGGGGCAGTTCTGGTCGTAGATGCGGCACAGGGGATTGAAGCCCAGACACTTGCAAACGTATATCTGGCACTGGATCATGATCTGGATGTATTTCCGGTCATTAACAAGATCGATCTTCCGAGTGCAGAACCACAGCGTGTCATCGATGAGATCGAGGATGTGATCGGTCTGGAGGCACAGGATGCACCGCAGATCTCTGCAAAGACCGGATTGAATATCGATCAGGTATTGGAAGCGATCGTAGAAAAGATTCCGGCACCGCAGGGAGATCCGGAAGCACCGCTTCAGGCGTTGATCTTTGATTCGATCTATGATTCTTATAAAGGGGTTATCATTTTCTGCCGTATAAAAGAAGGTACGGTAAAAAAAGGTACACCGATCAAAATGATGGCGACAGGTGCATCAGCAGATGTTGTGGAAGTCGGATATTTTGGGGCAGGACAGTTTATCCCGTGTGAAGAGCTTTCCGCAGGGATGGTAGGTTATATTACTGCCAGCATTAAAAACGTAAAAGATACCCGTGTGGGTGATACGGTTACCAATCGTCTGAATCCATGTGCGGAGCCGCTTCCGGGATATAAGAAGGTACTGCCGATGGTATACTGCGGTATGTATCCGGCCGATGGTGCAAAATATCCGGATCTTCGTGATGCACTGGAAAAATTACAGTTAAATGATGCGGCACTGCAGTTTGAGCCGGAAACTTCTCTGGCACTGGGATTTGGTTTCCGATGCGGATTTTTAGGACTGCTGCATCTGGAGATCATTCAGGAACGACTGGAACGAGAATACAATCTGGATCTCGTAACCACTGCTCCGGGTGTAATTTACCATGTAAAGAAAACCAACGGAGAAATGATCGAGCTGACCAATCCGTCAAATCTGCCGGATCCTTCCGAAATCGAATATATGGAAGAGCCGATGGTCAGTGCAGAGATCATGGTAACAACAGAATTTATCGGTTCGATCATGGAACTTTGTCAGGAACGCCGAGGCGTATATCTTGGCATGGAATATATGGAAACGACCCGTGCATTGTTAAAATACGAACTTCCGTTAAATGAGATCATTTATGATTTCTTTGATGCATTAAAATCCCGTTCGAAAGGTTATGCATCATTTGATTATGATCTGAAGGGATATGTACAGTCCGAGCTTGTAAAACTGGATATTCTGGTCAACAGAGAAGAAGTAGATGCACTTTCCTTTATCGTTCACAAAGATTCTGCTTATGAACGCGGCAGAAAAATGTGTGAAAAGTTAAAAGAAGAGATTCCAAGACATCTGTTTGAAATCCCGATCCAGGCAGCAGTCGGCGGAAAGATCATTGCCAGAGAAACGGTTAAGGCGATGCGTAAAGACGTTCTTGCAAAATGTTACGGCGGTGATATTTCCCGTAAGAGAAAACTTCTGGAAAAACAGAAGGAAGGAAAGAAG
>CAZWLV010000324.1:0-1741 GCA_964634715.1 uncultured Lachnoclostridium sp.
TATAAATACAGGCTTTATGGCTGTTTTGTCTTTTTCTAACTGTCAAAGATGGGATCATACCAAAACACGGAACAGTTCTGCAAATCTTTCAACATTCATTTCACTTATATCTATCCATATCTCACTAAACCACGAAAAAGTTCAACGAATCCTTCAGCGTTCATTCACTTATCTATTCATATCATACCAAACTACAGAACAGTTCTGTAAATCCTTCAACATTCATTTCACTTTTTATATTCCAACATCGCACGAAACAGTTCAGCGAATCCGTACATCTTCATTTTACTATATATATCATACGAAACCACGACATGGATTTTATAAATTTTTGACAACTTATAGTTTAACTACCAGTACAGGGATTGGCGGATGATTTGGTCGGTTTGCATATTCAGATACGATCACCAGATATTTTTTCGCATCGAGATTTTTTAAATAAGAAAGAACAGCTTCTTTTTCCTCAAATCCGGTATCACCGCCACTATAAATGCAGACCGTCATCAAACCTTTTTTCTTCAAAAGTGAAAGACCTGTTTCGATCGCCCTGATACTGCTGTCTGCTCTGGTCGCTTTTGCATGATCCCCACCCGGAAGATAACCAAGATTAAAGGTAATGCAGGAAACCGTATCCGGCATCGCATAATTTCCCATTTCTTCATGAGAACATAGTAAAAGCTCCCAGTTTTCCGGACAGCACTCCTTTTTTAACCGCTCTTTTGTATGTTCCAACGCCTGTTCCTGAATATCAAACGCCCATACTTTTCCGTTTTCTCCTGCCAGCCTGCTAAGAAGTGCCGTATCATTGCCATTTCCCATGGTCGCATCGATACAAAGATCTCCCGGTTCTACATGTTCTTCTATAAAATGCTGTACCCAGCTTGTGATCTGATAATTTTTCATTTCCTACCCTGCCTTTTCTTTTATAAATATCCTAAATTGATTTTATGATTCTAATATTTTATAACCGTTTAAATATGTGCTGTTTTATAAAATTTCACTTAATTCTATTTTCCACTTTTATCCTGCGAAAAACATGCATGTCTTACCAAAACAGTGACACATGTTACTTATTTTTCTATTATAGCAGACTTATGTTATATTTTCTCGCTGTTTTTTAACTATAAACAGCGTGTTTTACAACCTTCTCAAATTATCACAGTGTTTGCAAAATCTGTAAGCAAAGCATGCAATTTTTCTCGCTGCTCGCGAAAAAAGAGACCACTTCTTTTCAGAAATGGTCTCTAATTTCAGATTTTATCTTTTAGCTCTTTTTTGATAAATCCAATCCTTATTTGATATCTTCTGCACTTTCCAGTCCAAATACTGTTACAACTGTATCATTCGTAAGTGCACCTTCTCCACCAAGTACATAACCGGATGCGATGCCGTTTGCTGCTACATAAGCTGCTGCTGGTGCTTCACTGCCATCTCTTGTTAATACTAATGGTGCATTTAATGCTGCTGCTAACGCTCCGCCGCATAATCCGTCCGGGAATTTCTTGCCGTATGCAAGTAATACTGTTTCAGGATTTTCGAAGAATGTTTCAGCAACTTTCACGGATGTTTCATATCTGCTGGATCCAGATAATCTTGTTACATTACCATATGCTTTTAATTCTTCTTCGATTGCTTTAGAAACTGCAGTTTCTCCGCCGATCACATAGATGTTCTTGAAGTTTTTAACAACTGCTTTCTGATCATCTGTTAAAGCGGTATTTGGTTTTACAAGTAAGATCGG
>CAZWLV010000325.1:0-1737 GCA_964634715.1 uncultured Lachnoclostridium sp.
AAATTCAAACTGGCCATGTTTGCGATGTAGGCTAAGCGCCCGGCGCCCTGCCACATTTCTGTGGTGGGTTTCCAAACGCTCGCCCCCGAACCGTACTTACACCTCTCAGCGTATACGGCTCTCCACCTGTTAATTCAGTTTGCCAGTATGTAATTTATTATGACAGTCTTTACAGAGCGCAAGTGTTTTACGATTTCTCGCTATCATAAAGCGCTCCCAATAGGTTTTTCCCTTCAAGTCTTTGAGCTTTCTTACATGATGAATTTCAATCTCACAGTCCGTTTTCCCGCACAGCTCGCATTTCCGTGCGGACAGTCTAGCCATCAAGCTGGTTTTACTTGCGTATCTCACAGTGCTAGGGAGGAAATCAACTCTCGCTGTTTTCTGAACGGGCTTTCTTGCGTAACCCTCATTGTAAAACAGCCGCACTTTTTCCTTTCCCTTTTTGTCCGTGAATCGCACGCCAAATTCCTTTCCAATACGATATCTTCGGATGATTTTACTCACGCCGATGCGATATTTTGTGGCAAAGGTTTTATACATACTGTACCGCATGATATACCCAAAGGTATTCGCATGGGAAGCATTGTTGGCAATTCCGTAATAGTTACGGAATCCCCGGATTTCGCTGTTATACTGATCGAGTATTTCCAGATCATCGTTATCTTTTAGATAATACCGTGCTCTGGGCTTCCAGTTCTCCTTGCCATGTACAGTGGTTTCAATCACCATGGCACCGTATTCCAGCAGCTTCTTCCGCATAATCTCCTGCGGCATTTCCAAACATACCGTACCACTCAGATGCCGTCTCAGAACACCATTAGCATTTCTTTTCGTCGCAGCGGTTCTGCGCACAAAAATATCATATCCAAGAAATCTCGCCTTTTTCCCGGAGTAGGTTATGAGCGTTTTTTCATCGGATAATTCCAGCTTGAGCGTATCGCAGACAAATTCCTTGACACGCTCTTTCAGCATCTTTGCATCTTCTTTGCTTCCAATTACTCCAATCAGGAAATCGTCAGCATAACGGACATATTGCAGTCTGCGGAAATCAGGGTCAAACGGGTCACGATTGGGATATTTTACCCGCTCCCGTTCTATCTGCTTTCTCTGTTGGTTTAGCGATTCCCGTTCCTCTGCGGTTCCTGCCTGTGCAAACGCCTTGTTCAATAGTGTCATCTGCCGTGTAAAATAATTTGCTTCGGGTGTGGATTTCCGAATCTTCCCATGGTCAAAGTTCCGTTTCATCTTTTCCATAAACTGGTCCAGCTTGTCCAGATAAATGTTTGCCAGAATCGGGCTGATAATACCTCCCTGCGGAGTACCGCTGTAAGTGCCATGGTATTTCCAATCCTCGATATATCCAGCTCGCAGGAATTTACGAATCAGTCTCAGGAAACGCTCGTCTTTGATTCGCTCAGATAGGATACCTATCATTACGTCATGGTCGATTGTATCGAAAAACCCTTTGATGTCGCCCTCTACAAACCACTTCACTCCGGTAAAACAAACCTGCACTTGGCCTAATGCTGTGTGACAACTGCGGTTGGGTCGGAAACCATGGGAGGTTTCAGAAAAACTCCCCTCATAGATTGCTTCCAGAATCAGACGCACACACTCCTGCACCAGCTTATCGTCAAAGGAAGGGATTCCCAGCGGACGCATTTTACCGTTTTTCTTTGGTATGTATGTTCTTCTTGATGGTTGAGGTTGATAGCTCTCGTCTTTCAGGCTCGC
>CAZWLV010000326.1:0-1726 GCA_964634715.1 uncultured Lachnoclostridium sp.
TAGCGTATTCACCATTTAATCCAAGCTCATCGGCGTAGTTATTCGCTGCATTTCCTCTAAAGTGCTGAATTAAAACAGAAACTATACACAACGCCAAAATTAAAATAATACCAATCAAAAATCTCTTGCCGAGTCTAAAAATAATGCTTTTGAAGATTTCAGCAACAGAAGCTGTTTCCGCTTTCTCTGCCTGGGTGGTATTTCTTTTTTCGGCTTTTAGTACATTATTATCAGAAATCTCACAGTGTTCTTGTAGAAATTGCGTTTCCGAAAAATCTGCTTTAACAGGGGTTCCACATTCAGGGCAAAACTTGCTGTTATCAGCGATTTCTTTGCCACATTGTATACAAAACATAATGACCTCCTACGTTTTTCAAACAATTAAAACACAAATTTCTTAAGTACAACAACGCCTTTTAAGACGAGTGTAAAGTATCCATATCCGCCAAGCAATCCCGTTATCAATCTGCGCCTGTTGGTTGACTCTTTCCATCCAATAAACTGAATGAACCAGTCCAGAAACATACACGCGCAGAATAGCAACGGTAGCAAAAGCGACACACGAATAAAA
Source organism: uncultured Lachnoclostridium sp. (assembly GCA_964634715.1). Classification (GTDB taxonomy): domain Bacteria; phylum Bacillota; class Clostridia; order Lachnospirales; family Lachnospiraceae; genus HGM12587. The sequence goes on from CAZWLV010000326.1 coordinate 572, forward strand.
CGAAAGCAGCAAATAGCAATACATTCTCCGATAAAAACGCCGGTACAGCGGGCACAGACAGGAAACTGTCTGCCGCGGAAGAAAAAGCTGCGATCAGGCCGCTGGTGGCAACCTGAAATCTGCCCAACGGTCATAAGAAATTGTTTCACAGACATTTTACTCTGCAATTGCAAGCAATACCCGGATACCAAGCAAAGCGATTGCAACAGCGATTCCTAATGCAATCATCTGATTGTTGCTTTGTGTGCTTTTCTGTTCTTTTGTTAAATAAGGCTCAATGGGAGTGCCTAACTGTGCCGCAATTTCTTTTTCAAATTCACCAAAACCCTCAAACACCGTGACTGCTGCAAGGATCACAGAGGCGATCACGCCGATTGCGGACGCAATAAAGCCTGTGCCCAAGATCCAATACAAAATGATTCGGAAAATCATGAGCTCAACGCCAATAGATACACCACTGATTGGCAATTTAGAAACAACATCTTCCCATTTCTTTATAGCATCTTCCAACGATATATGCTGTTTACCACATTTGGTGCAGATCCACCACAGCTCGTTGTCTGTTTTCACTTTGGAACCTGTTCCGCACATACCGCAAAGAAGGCCAAACGGCCCCAGCAAAAACATTCCGCAGCATCCAGAACCCCACTTATAGGTTTTGGTGTTTACCTCTGTGGTGCTTTTCTGCATGGGCGTACAATCCGATTCCTTGCAATATGGACAAATCGTATCGTTCTTTGCGGCATTCGGTTCACACTGCTTGCTTTCAGATGTATGATCGGTTTTCTCCTGTGGAATTATAGAAGGTGTGGCATCATCAGTTTGACAGCTATTGGGAGAATCGCTTTTTGGCAATTCCTTGCCGCAATCCTTACAAAAGTTTGCTGTTGCACTGTTTTTAGCACCGCAGCTTAGGCAACAATGCTCATTTGATTTATTGTCCATAGATTCCTTCTTGAATGGTTCAACAGGTGTCATTTCTTTGCCGCATTGAAAACAGAATTTTGCGTTAGGAGTATTTTCGCTCCCACAATGATTACACTTCATGTTCTCCCATCCTCCATAATTGATAGCTTATTTTTCTTTTAATCATCTTTTTTATAAAGATACCGCTTTTCTGTGGTATTGTCAACAAAGATTATGCAAAAGATGATT
>CAZWLV010000327.1:0-1718 GCA_964634715.1 uncultured Lachnoclostridium sp.
GGCGTGCCGATCGATAATTACAGTAATTTTGACAGTGCCGCAGAACGGGTGATCAGTGTATTTGCACTAAATGATCTTTTAGAAGAAAAAGTTTTATTTGTAACGAAGACCGGAATGGTAAAAGTGGTTTCCGGAAGTGAATTTTTGGCAGCGAAAAAGACGATCGCATCTACCAAACTCGCAGAGGGTGATGAAGTGATCGGTGTTTTGAAACTGGAAAACAGTGAATTTGCAGTGCTTCAGTCGAAAGCAGGATATTTCCTGAAGATGACTGTGGCAGATATTCCGGAAATGAAAAAAACAGCCGTTGGAAATCACGGGATCAAGCTGGGTGCGAAAGACGAGATCGAATATGCCTATGCATTTAACAAAGAGACTGTGCCGACCATCAGGTATAAAGAAAAAGAACTGGTACTGAGCAGCTTAAAAGTTGCTGCAAGGAATTCTAAAGGAACGAAAAAGTCATAAACTGATAAGAAACGTATGAAAAAAGAGTCTGAATGTTTATAAAAATAAATATTTGGACTCTTTTTGTGTTATGATTTACGTAAGCAGAGAATGTCATTTTTCTCTCCTTTATAAACCTACGAAGTCTTTTTGTGTTATGATTTACATATGCAGAGAGAAAAAACGCATGTTTGCATGCAGATTTGACGAGTTTTGCGATAACTTAAAAAGTTTGAGGAGTGTACTTCTCATGTGTTGAAAAATCAGGAGGAATGTCTGTGAAAAAAGAATTTTATTATCTGTCAAAAGATGGTGTGACACAGATTCATGCCGTAGAGTGGATACCGGAAGGAAAGGTCAAAGCAATCCTTCAGATTTCCCATGGTATGGTCGAGCATATTGAAAGATATGGAGAGTTTGCAGAATTTTTGGCACAAAAAGGAATTTATGTCGTAGGAAATTCTCATCTGGGACATGGAAAATCGGTAGTATCTTCGGAAAAACTGGGATATTTTCATGAGCCTGACGGTAACGAATGTGTCATCGGAGATATCCGCAGGCTGCAGAAGATCACACGGGAAAAATATCCGTTTCTTCCATATTATATGTTAGGGCATAGCATGGGATCTTTTCTGCTCCGGCAGTATCTTGGAAGATATGGAAATGAGATTGCCGGGGCAGTGATCGTAGGCACGGGAGATCAGCCGGATCTGATCTTAAAGGGCGGAAAAATCATATGCCGTCTTGTGGCTGCGGTTAAGGGCTGGGATTATAGATGCGGTCTGGTCAATGGATTTGCCGTAGGCGGTTATGAAAAGAAAATGGGAAAATCGTGGATTTCCAGAAATGAAGAAAATGTAAGAAATTACAGTAAAGATCCGTTCTGCAGTTATGTCTTTACACTGAATGCATTTTATCATATGTTTGATGGAATGCTGAAAATGAACCGACAGGAACGAAAAGGAAGGATTCCAAAAGACCTGCCTGTCTTATTTGCTTCCGGAAAAGAAGATTTGGTAGGAAATAAAGGAAAAGGTGTAGAAAACGTGTACCGCAGATACCGGGAACAGGGAATGCAGGATGTGCAGATCCGCCTGTATGAAAAAGACCGCCATGAGATCTTAAATGAATCAGACAGAGATGTTGTATATCAGGACATTTATAAATGGCTGGAGGAGAAGATGCAGGAAAAACATTGATTGTTAGTTTGAGATCATAAAATCATGAAAAGCACAGCTTTGTATGTGAATACAAAAACTGTGCTTTTTTAA
>CAZWLV010000328.1:0-1704 GCA_964634715.1 uncultured Lachnoclostridium sp.
TTACTTTTCATTTTCATCAAATATAATGGTCTGTACCATTTTAGTAATCTTTGTTTTCCACTCTTCTACTGCTTCTTCCTCCAGTGAAACTGTGATCAAAAGCATCTGCTCTTTTCCTTCCACGATATAAAATCGATTCATATCTCCGTCATGAACGACCTCGATCATACGGATCGTTACATTTCTATCTTCCGAAGTCAGATTTTTCACTTTGCTTACCGTTACCACTTTATACTCTCCAGACACACGGTAATTTGCTGCTGCTTCTTTTAAATACTCATCATCCAGACTTAAATCTGATTCCTGCGGCACGATAATGATCTCTACATTTGAATCTTCCGAATCCAGAAATCCATCATATCCGTTAATATTTTCCGGCTTTAGATTTTCCGGATACCATAAACTGTATCCCTGATCACTAAAATACTGAATTTCTGTATACGCTGTTTCTACTCCTTCGATCTCAGTCTCCGTTGTCCGCTTTCCCAAGAGTTTCTCTTCCGGCTCTTCCTTAATCTCTGTATTTATCATTTCTGCTTGTTTATCGCTTACCGGAACCGTCGGTTCTTTGTCTGACAAAACAGAAATCCCTATCACAACTAATGCAAAAAGAAGTACCAATCCGATCCCAAAATATGTTTTTTTAGAATCCTTAAAATTTCTGATATCCATAAATTCTTCCTCCCCTGTGGTCATTTTCCTTGTGACCATCGCTCCTATCATCGTTGCTGCCTTATATTTTTCTACGCTGCAATGAATGATTTTTCATTTTACTCCACTAAAAGTAATTTTGGAAGACATTTTTTATAATCTTAAGAATTTTCTCTTACTGCTGATTCTCTTAAAATAGATTCTGATTTTCCATATTCTGCTACGATTTCATGAAACTGACTTCCGCATTTTTCAATTTCGCCTAACACAATCTCTGCCGTTTCCCTCTTTTGAAACCAGTTATCCCTTGTAATCCCTTTTGTAATAACCGGATGCACCAAAATTTCCGTATCCGGAAACATTACCTGATAATATAATTTACATCGTCTTGCATGATATGCCTGACAACAAAGAATTGCCTTTTTTACTGTAATATTTTTTTCATCTAACAGTTTTCTCGTATAAATCGCATTTTCATACGTATAGGTTGCCTCCTGTTCCTGCAGGATTGCCTTTTCCGGAACTCCTTTTTCTTTCATCAAATATGCAAAATAATCACTTTCCGTTTCAAATTTTTCATCAACTGTATGTCCTGTCCATTTTGCATATTTTCCAGAAGGAACCAGAATCGGTGCGACTCCTGCCAAATACAATCCGGCAGCTTCCTCTGCCAGTTTGCCTTCTTCTGATCCCGGCACAAAGATCACATCTGCTTTCTGAACTGGATCCTCTAAAAATATGAAATTTGTCATTTCTTCTAAAAATTTTACCATCCTCTATACTCCTGATCATTTTCCATACCTGACTATTTTTAAATCATGATTTTTTTGCTCCATGTATATTATACCGTTAGTTTCTCTTTTACTGATCATAGCATAATACTGTAGTCAAAAATTGAACCTTTTTCATCCCATATTTTATTATTTTATAAAGAAACCTTTTTCATGTCTAGATTTTTATCCTAATCTGACCACTTTACAGTTCCCCTGAACTCTATGATTATTTTATCTGCATTTTTCTAAAAAATCCATTGATACAGCAACTCATTTAAAA
>CAZWLV010000329.1:0-1697 GCA_964634715.1 uncultured Lachnoclostridium sp.
ACATTACAGCCGGATGAAGTCCGTATGTTCAGAGTATCTGAAAACGGTGACACAACTGCACCGGAAATGAGCGTTGCTTATGCTGAAAGTGCAAAAGAAATCGTTGTAAAATTCAGCGAAAAAGTAACAGGCAGTGAATTTACCTTAAGTTCAGGTACGATCAAAGAAGTTGCACAGAGTGCCGATGATACAACTTATCACATCACTCTTTCTAAAGCTCCGGCAGCAGGGAAAGTGACTGTAACAGCAAGCGATATCAAAGATATGGCAGGAAATGCACTGGAAGAAACTTCCATTACCTTTGATTATAACAAGAATAATCAGGTATCTCTGGAAACAGGTCTGAATTCTTCTTATGGATTTACTGTAATGGCAACAGCAGTGACAGCAGAAGAAGGAGTTCTTGTAAATCAGGGAAGCCAGTATCAGCTTGGTATCAACGAAGAAGGAAAAGCATATTTCACATTAGGAAACGCAACGGCTGTTTCTGACAGTGTTGTTGCAGATGCTGATTCTATCGTTGGTGTAAAAGAAAACAACGGTATCTTAAAATTATATGTAAACGGTACACTTGCCGGATCTGCATATGATGAAGTAAACAAAGACAGAGCAGTGACTGCAGAAGCAGTTACCGTCAGCGAAAATGCAGACAATGTACTGGTATATGACCTTGCATACGGTTATGATAAGGTAGCATCTCTTGGAACAGAACCAACAGATGAAAACCTTGCACTGAACAAATCTGTGACAGCAGCGTGGACAGCAGACGGAACAGATGCAGAATGCAATGCAAAAGACAGACCGGTTTCCATGGGTGTTGACGGTACGATCAATACCGGAAACTATGCAGAATTTGGTGCAGACGGAAAAGATGCATCTTCTTACCTTCAGGTAGATCTTGGAGATGTAAAAGAGATCACAAGCCTGAACCTGTACCGTTACTGGGCAGACGGAAGAACTTATAAAGGAACCGTGATCGCTGTTTCTGAAAATGAAGATTTCTCAGATCCGGTCGTTCTTTATAATTCTGATGCAGACAATGTACACGGATTTGGTGCAGGAAAAGATGAAACTTATGCAGAAACGGAAGCAGGAAAAGAAATCCTTGTTTCTGATCTGAATGATGATGGATATGTACTTGGACGTTATGTACGTGTTTACGTTCACGGCTCCAGTGCAGGAACAACGAACCATATCGTAGAATTACAGGTATTTGGTCATGATAAGATCGAAAGACCGGCAGATCCGGCAGATGACAGCAGAGATATTGCACTGGAAGAAATGACAGCGATCTCTGACAGTGAATATTTACCGGGAACATCTAATGAAGGTCCAGATGACTTTATCCTTGATAATGTCGGAGAAACACACTGGCATACAAACTGGGCTACGACAGATGGAAAAGATATTGAAAACCGCTGGGTAGGTATCAGCTTATCCAAAACAGCAGAAGTTGATGGACTTCGTTATCTGCCAAGACAGGGCAGCAGCAACAATGGTGACATTACAGAGTATAAGATCCAGTATCGTACTTCTGACTCAGGAGAATGGATCGACATCGAAGGAGCAACCGGTAACTGGGATAAAGATGATGATGACTGGAAACTTGTAACATTTGAAGCAGTTACAGCAAAACAGGTTCGTATCGTTGGTGTTCATACTTATGCAGACAGCGGAAATGATGCACATATGAGTGT
>CAZWLV010000330.1:0-1696 GCA_964634715.1 uncultured Lachnoclostridium sp.
GGAAGGTTTTGTTATTTCTTCAAAAGTGAAAATGGTTGTAGTTTTTATTTTCAGGCAAGTAGTTCTTCGATCAGTTCAGCCGTAAATACCATTTGTTTTACATGATTTACTTCGATCTGATAGAGTGCATGTGCGGCAATATGTTCTGCTGCCTGTTCCAGATCACGGATTCCGGTTGTATTTTCATATTTTTTGATCACGGCATTTAGTGCTTCAGGTGTTACGATACATTCTTCTTCTTTGAGACTCATTCGTTTTAAAACTTTTGGTAATGAGAATTTAGAAAAAATGATCTTCTTTTCTTCGGCTGTATAGTCAGGAATTTCAATTACGGCAAATCGTGACATCAATGGTGCACTGATCTTATCATTATCATTGGCTGTAGCGATCGGATAAACACCTGCGGTTGGAATCATGCATTCCATGTAGTTATCTGTAAAACCGAGATTATCTAACAAGGTTAAGAGTACATCTGCCGGATTTCCATTGCCTTTACCGTCACATGCTTTATCAAGTTCGTTGATGATAAAGACGAGATTGGATTCACCTGCCATGGAAAAAGCTTCCATAATGATCCCCGGTTTTGCATTGGAATAAATACGTGAGCTTCCGGTAAGCTGTTCCGGATCATGGATGGAACTCATATCCAGTGTTGTCCAAGGAAGTTTCAGGATTTTTGCAACGGCATAAGCGATCTGTGATTTTCCGGTTCCGGCAGGTCCTGAAAGCAAAAGTCCATAAGCCGGCAGTGTATGAGTACGATTGATCTGAATGATCGTCTCGATGATCCGCTGCTTTACACGTTCCATTCCATAAAGTTCTTCATCTAAAATGCGGCGGGCTTCTACCGGATCGATCGATTCAAAATAGTTATTTTTCCATTGAATATTCATCATAATAGAAAGTGCACGCTGTGCATGACGGCGTTCTTCCTGAGTTACTTCATGAGAACGGGCAACGGCCAGATTACGACGTGCCCATAATCGGATATTGTCAGGAAGTGTTTTCCCGGCACAAGTCATAAAATCAGTAATGCTCTGGAGGCTTGTCAGCTTCATATTGTCCGCAGTCTCGTCAAGATCTTCATTTTCGTCGAGAGACTCCGGTGCAGGACTTGCGAGAAGCCGTTGGATCATGAACTGCAGAAAACCATTTTCAGCAGAAAGTTTTGTGCCGCCTCCATAACTGAGTTCACTGATCTTATAAACAGCATATCCGGAAGCAGTGTTTTTGCCGGAAAGCTGTACATTGATATGATTTTCGCCAAGCCACTTATGAAGACTGATAAAACGTGAATCAATTTCTAAAAGGTCTGCACTGACAGTACCATTTGAGGTTGTAAATTCGAAAGAAGTACGTTTTACCGGATTGGTAAAAATACCGGTGGAATGCTCTTCCCAATGCTGCTGAGAGTTGTCGATCAGAAGGATCGGTGATTCGGGTGTTGCTTCAGAATGATCCGAAGAAAATATACGGTAAGTACATACAGCAGGATTCTTTGTATCTGGTGTACTGTTGAAATCAAATACTGCCATGGATTTCCACTCCTTTGTAAAATTTTTCGTATATTTTAACACGGAACTGTTGTTTTAAAAACCCAAAATTTATTTAGCGGTATTGGAATGTACAGCTTACCCTTATGCATTAAGGATAAGGAAAAACTGCTGTGAGAATATTTCAGATGCATAGAAAAATC
>CAZWLV010000331.1:0-1683 GCA_964634715.1 uncultured Lachnoclostridium sp.
TCAATCGTTGCTACCGGCTTCGGAGTAATTTCATAACATACTCTGCTGACGCTGGTAACTTCATCTGTGATTCTCTGACAGATCTTTTCCAGTACATCATAATCGATTCTTTCGATAGATGCTGTCATCGCATCGATCGTATTTACCGCACGGATCACTACCATATAACCCATACTTCTTTCGTGGTTTCTTACACCAACTGCTTTGAAATCCGGTACAACTGTAAAGTACTGCCATACTTTTTTATCCAGACCGCATTTTGCAAATTCTTCACGAAGGATCGCATCTGATTCACGAAGTGCTTCCAGACGGTCTCTTGTGATAGCACCAAGGCATCTTACGCCAAGCCCCGGTCCTGGGAACGGCTGACGATATACCATTTCTGCCGGAAGTCCTAATTCGATACCACAGGCACGTACTTCATCTTTAAAGAGCTGTGCAAGAGGTTCTACCAGTTCAAACTGAAGATCTTCCGGAAGACCGCCTACATTATGATGAGATTTTACGCATTTTGCTGTTTTTGTACCGCTTTCGATGATATCCGGATAGATGGTTCCCTGTCCAAGGAATTCGATTCCTTCTAATTTACGTGCTTCTTCTTCAAATACACGGATAAATTCACTTCCGATGATCTTACGTTTCTGTTCAGGATCTGCAACACCTTCCAGTTTTCCTAAAAATCTGTCTGTTGCATCTACATAAACGAGATTTGCATGAAGCTGATTTCTGAATACTTCTACTACACTTTCAGATTCATTTTTACGCATCAGACCATGATTTACATGCACACATGTCAGCTGGTCACCGATTGCTTTTACTAATAACGCTGCTACTACGGAAGAGTCAACGCCGCCGGAAAGAGCCAGCAGAACTTTTTTATCTCCTACCTGCTTACGAACCAGTTCAATCTGATCTTCTACGAAATTTTTCATGTTCCAGTTTGCTTCTGCTTTACATACGTTAAATAAGAAGTCTTTTACTACTTCGTCAGATGGAAGTTCTGCATACTGCACTTCACATTTAGAACCCGGATAATCGATGGAGATTACCGGATAACCGCATGTATAGATTTCATCACGGACTTCAACAGCTGCACCATCAACGATTCTGTTTTCGCCACCGTTTAAGATCACACCTTTTACATTGTTTAATGCTCTTAATTCTTCTACTGTAATATCATGTGGATGAATCTCGCTGTAAACACCCAGATCACGGATCTGACGTGCAAGTACGGTATTTTCTGTACTTCCCAGATCTAAGATAACAATCATATCCTGTTTCATTTGTTTCTCCTTTACTTATCAAAAATGAACTGCTATCGCAGGCAAATATTTTTGCCCTAAATGATATCTTGCGATACCACTGATTTCCAATATAATGATTGTACTTATTTTTTCTCAAATCCGCAAGTACAACATTACATAAATTTCATTTACTTAAGATGGAAAAGTACATTTTACCATTTCTGACTCAGACCGAAATTTAATCTTTCACAACAAGAAACTCTCGTTACCTAACAATCCATTTATCCTTGCATTAAAATTTATGATGCAAAAATATTCTGCTCACACCTGTATTATATTCCTATGTATCTATACAGCTATGACATCGGCATTGTATTTCTACATGATCATGCACTATGACATCACTACTGTCTGTTCTGATGTGTTATTTCAAAAAATT
>CAZWLV010000332.1:0-1679 GCA_964634715.1 uncultured Lachnoclostridium sp.
AAGCAGTAAAAATGCTGGGGATTTAAAACGCATCTGCTGATCTGTCACGAAAGTTCTTACAGAATCTATTTTATTATTAGAGATTACAGATTCAAAAGAATTTTTAGAAAATTTTCAGGTAAGATCGTTTCTCATCAGAAATAAGACAAAGGAATCTTTAGAAAATGTTTAGAATTTTCTGAAGATTCTTTTTTGATTTGTATTTTATGATATACTCATACATGAAATCATGAAGCAGGAGGAGAAAGTGAAATTATGAAGGAAACATATCATGTATTAGTTGTGGAAGACGATGAACAGATCCGTGACGGGATTGAGATCTATCTGAAAAGTCAGGGATACGAAGTGTCGAAAGCAGCTGATGGAATCGAAGGTCTCGCAAAATTAAAGGAGAAACCGGTACATTTGGCGATCATAGACGTCATGATGCCAAGAATGGATGGGATCCATATGGTGATGCGGCTTCGAAAAGAATATGATTTTCCGGTGATCATGCTCTCCGCGAAGTCAGAAGAAGTAGATAAGATCATGGGGCTGAACATGGGAGCCGATGATTATGTGACAAAACCATTTCAGCCATTGGAACTGCTTGCAAGGGTAAATTCCCATCTGCGCCGTTATCAGCGTTTTCTGGATATGACAGGTTCCGGGAATGCAGAATACGAAAATGTATATCGGATCGGCGGGATCGAACTCAATGACGATACGAAGGAAGTATTGGTCGATGGGGAAGCAGTGAAAATGACACCGATGGAATTTAAGATTCTGGCACTGCTCATCAAATCCCCGGGGCGTGTTTTTTCAGCAGAAGAGATTTATGAAAGAGTCTGGAATGAACGTGCCATTAATACGGATACCGTCATGGTTCATGTGAGAAAGATTCGGGAAAAGATTGAATATAACCCGAAAGAACCAAAATATTTAAAGGTGGTGTGGGGTGTTGGATACAAAATTGAAAAAATCTCATAAAAAGAAAAATCTGATCATAGCACTGATCGTACTGCTTCCGGCATTGCTGCTGGTATGTCTCTATCCACAGATGGAAAAAGCCATGATCGAGCGAAGAACACAGTGGCAGGAAGACTGGGAAGCACAAAAAGAACAAATGACCAATACAGAAATAACAGAATCTGATCTGGAGGAAGAAGAAGTAGCGGATTTTGTTCTGCATGATGATTTTATCAATTATGCAGTGGAAACCAGTTATTATCAGTATGCAAAGCTTTTGCAGGAAGTTGAGAAAAAAGAGATCTGTACGGATGTTTTGGATAACTATGGATGGATCAATGATTACTATGAGCTGACCGGAAGTACACCGTACTATGCAGAATACAGCTATATTCCGGAAACAGTGCAGGAATCGGCATCTGAAGCAGAAAATACCGTAACGACGGAAGGGGAAGCTTCCGAAACGGCAGAAACTGAAGAAACAGTGGAGACCGATGAAAAGATCCAGTGGACAGCGGCACTGGATGCGATCAAAAAGGAAGAAGCGGAGATGCTTTTACAGGGTCTGAGCTTAGATTATGAACGGATGCAGGAACTGCAGGATAGAGGATTTCTGGGTTATCTGATCTTAGAATATGACAGTTATGGAAAGCTTTCAAATTCTAAGATCGAAGTGAGCGATGGAGTCGTATATGATTCCAAAGTATACCAGCGTGCAAAAAACTCGATCG
>CAZWLV010000333.1:0-1678 GCA_964634715.1 uncultured Lachnoclostridium sp.
AAACGTATTGCATTTATAAATTGTAATAAATTTTCAGATTACGAAAAAAGCAGGCAGTTAACCAAAATAGGTTAACTGCCTGCTTCTTTATTTACGTTTCCTGTAAATAAGTACGATAAAGCATTTTTATCGTTTCTGCTTCTTCTTCCAATTCATCTGCAATTACTTCTAAAGATTTTCCTTTTGCAAGTTTTTTGCGAATTAAATTCAGCTTATTTTCGAGTTCTCTTTGCTCTGCTCTTTGTTCTGCTTTTGCTAATTCTTTGGCTACTTCTTTTTCTAACTTTTTAGCCACTTCTTTAGCTACTTCTTTTTCTAACTCTTTAGCCACCTGCTTTTCTAATTCTTTGGCTACCTGTCTTTCCAATTCTTTGGCTACTTCCTTTTCCACAGCTTCATTCAATGCTGCATTAAATTCATCTTTCATCAATTCCATCAACGCATTACACATATTCCCTTTCGCCTCCTCAAAAATTTGTTCATTTGCATGGATCACAATGTCCATCACGGATTCATACAGCTTATCCTTCGGGTGTTTTTCATATTCTCTCAGCATTTTTTCTGCGGTTGCTTTTTCTTTCAGGTCATCTGTCAGATTCTTCAGCCAGAAATTATGCTCTTCAGATAATTCTGATGTAAGAATCAACTGAATTGGAAAAAAATCACCGAAAATATAGTAGATTCCGTCTTCGATCAATGTTACCTTATAGTTCCTTACTTCTTTTAAATGTCTGATCAGATTGACAGGACTCTTTCTACAGACAAATGTGATTGAAATTTCTTCTGCCGGTATCTGGTTTTCTTTTAAAGCCTGTGATTTATAAAAACATGCATACGCATAAACTTTATAAAAATCATCAACGCTCAGATAATCTTTCGGACTTTTATATTCTACGATATTATGTGTCCGGAAGATCCTTCCGATGTTCTTTTTGATTGAAATCTTCGGATCTTTTTTGATGACCAGCGTATCAATCTCTTTTGGCTTTGTACCTAACTGATGCTCATTTTCAAATTCCAGATATTGTGCTTCTTCAGACAGCTCGATCTGAAGCCCTGCATGAAATACCGGATGCCATTGAAGAGCCTCTTTTTTCTTTTCCTGCTCGTTCATGTGAACCTCCTTATGAAATTTCCAGAAGTTCACCAAACCTCTTTGAGAACTCCTGCATAACTATGGGATAAAGCATGAATTTCTCAAAGATACAGTTTTTCACTGTAAAGATAATTAGAAATGAAATCCCCACGTTTCATCTTCATGGGTTTTAAGAAATTGTTTTGCTTTGATTCTATCATAACAATGGATTCGGTGCTTGTAAATGTTTTTTTATCCAATTATGAGAAGTACGCTTTGCGAATTTTTCAAGTTATTGTGCTACTTCTCAAATATTTGTGCAAGAACAATATTTTCAGCATTATTCACATAAATAAAAAGGACTGTTTCCATCCCTTTTGCTATCAAGCTTCTCTTCCAGTTCTTCTGCGATGATCTTCAAAATTGAGTTAAGTATAAGTAAGCAAAATAAAGAGTTCCATACAATCAATCAGAAAAAAGTATAATCTTTCTGTATTTTGTACTTTAATGAAAATTTTCCCGTTAGTTGCGTAAAAAGGGGACTGTTTCCAGTCCCCTAGTATCTACTTTATGCACTTATTAAATTAATAAAGTTGTTAACTT
>CAZWLV010000334.1:0-1676 GCA_964634715.1 uncultured Lachnoclostridium sp.
ATATCGCAACTTATTTATGGAAAACTGTTTATAACTCAAGTTATGCAGCAGCGGTTCCGACCTCTACAAGTTACTTTACAGAAACGAACTGGAGCGGTACAGATCTGGAGGGTAATGTACTTCCAAACGGTACACAGTGTACAATGACGATCACTGCCTATGGTGATGGTGAATATCCGACAAATTATAATGAAACTTTAGGACGTGAAGCTACTGATTTTGATTCTCTTGTACCGGGTGAAGTAGAACCGACCTTTAACGGACGTAAGATGGATATGGAAGGGGATGTGATCTCATTCTCTGTATTGATCGATACAGAAGCTCCTGTACTCGTAAACAATGCAGTCAGCTTTAAAGAAGTAGACGGAAGAACTATCTTAAGCGGTGCATTTGATGATGAAGATGGATCTATTGGATCGATTGCCGTATATCCACAGGTAAAACGTACTTATAAAGAAGGTTACGGAGATCCTGAATACTATGAATATGGTATGGATAAACAGAATCCATTTATGGATCTGACCATCAACGAAGAAGATGTTCATGAAAAAACATTCACTTGTGATGTGACAGAATATGCACATACAAATCAGTCTTATGAAGGCGAAAATAACTATTATGATTTCGAATGGACAGGAAATGTCTATGTATTCGGCGGTGACTACGGCGGAAACGACAGAGGTTATGCTGTTACCGTAAATACAACACCGGGAATCATCCTTTCACAGACTTCTGCTTTATTAAAAGCAGGTCAGAGCTTTAATTTAAGTGTTATCGATAATACAGATGCAGCTTCAGCGATCACACGTACTTCCAGCAATCCGGAAGTAGCAACGATCAATGAAGAAGGTCTTGTAACAGCAGTTGGAGCAGGACAGACAACGATCACAGTCAGCAACGGAACAGATTCCGCAGTATGTATCGTAGCAGTACAGGAAGAAAATACAGAAGTTGAAGATTTCAAACTTACCATTGAAGATTTCTCAGGACTGAAACCAAATGGTTCTGTCGTTGTAAGCGTGACAGATCTTCAGCCATCGGGAGTAACTGTAAATTCCGCAGAATGGAAAGTATATGAAGATGATCTTGATCTGTACGAAGGTCTTCTGACATGTCAGCAGAATACTACAGACGGTATGACTGGTGAGATCTATTTACAGGCAGCTGCAAGTGGTGATAATGAAATCTTAATTCCGGGTTCAACAGGATATCTGGAAGTTACTTTAAACCGTGTTGTAGATGAAAACGGTGAAGTCATTGATCCGGGTGTAACACGGAGAATGACACTTGACTGGACAGATTTATATTATCAGACAACAGATGAAGATTTAGTTTCTGATTTATACGGCGGACAGCAGACCGTTTATGTAGATCAGGGCGAAACAGCGACTCTGATCGCAAAATATAACAACGCAAATGTACATCAGTCTCTGGATGTAAAACTTTTCTCACCGGCAGGTGCCGTAAATTATGGTTCTGCAAACCCTAGAGAAGATGCAGTAGGTCTGGTATTAGACGGACCGGATTTTGCAGCTCTTGGAAACAGATGGGAAGGAAAACTTGTAAATCTGGAAGGCTATGCATTACCGGAATCTATTCAGGTTGGTTACGCATATCCGAATTATGACGGAAGCTGGTATGAATACTGGTGGGATGGAAATTACGGTTATTACAGC
>CAZWLV010000335.1:0-1676 GCA_964634715.1 uncultured Lachnoclostridium sp.
ATCACAAGACAGCGTATGTCAAGAATGTTGCAGGGTGCAAGGTTTGAAATGTCTGCGGAAGATAGGAAACATCTAAGCGGTATGTTTGGAATATCAGAAAACTATTTTGAACGTGATGGAAAGTGCTTTCAGCTTGGCAGACTGGAGATAACGGACTGGGAATGTTATTTCAATGACCGCTACGATGCAGGGTATAACGTATATGATTATGACAGAATAAAAAATCGACACATTTCTAAGGTTGAGGAAACGTTGAAGGGACTTTGCACAAAAGGGGCGTTGGAAAGAGATTATGAAACAAGTACACCAGTTTATTATGTCTATTACTATTTTAAAAATGGAACAACCTATACAGAAGAAAGTACTCTTAGAAAATTTTTGAAACTGCTGTCACAGTTGTCATTTTCAGATTGGGAAGAAATTGAGGATAACGTAGACAGTTTGGAGCATTACCAAGGTTTATTAGAAAAACACAGCCATTATGTAAAGGTGGTGGCAGAATATAAGCGGTTAAAAGAGAAGAAATAGGCAGTCAGACACGAGGGAGCGTATACATTTTGAGTATATGCTCTTTTTTTAATGGCGGTACATATAAAAACAAAGGTATAACAAATAGAAATAAATTGCATTACATATAAAACTCAAAATAGAAATAAATGTATTGTTGCAAGTGAAATAAGAGGCATATTCAAAGGCATATTGTCACGTTATAATAGGTACATAAGGTTGAGGGAGAGAGGTGATGATAAACATGATTGATTAAGAGATTGCAGTATATTGAACCTTGAAATTTGAAAAAGTGATTTGTACATATTTACTGATGCGGAGTGGGTATGTATGAAAAACTCATATAGAATTGTGACAGCGACTACGGGCAAACCCTGACCGCATCAAGGGGAAAATCTGTCAAAAATAGAAAACCTTATGAAAAGAGCAGATTATTTTATACAGTACATAAGGAGAACAGTATTATGACGAATTTAGGAACATTAGTTTTTGAAAGTGATTTTGAATATAAAGTGTATGCTCTGACAATGCGTGACAAGAGCAGTAGCAGAGTATCAGTTGAGATATACATTATCAATCCGCAGGGAGAAATGACCGATATTGTTACCATTCCCAAAAAGGATATTTACACGAAGAAAACCACCTTTGACTTCTTATATGATATGGACGGAGATTTTTGCAGAGATGATGTTTACAAAATAAAAAACAGCGTATTGGATGTTATCAAGAGCGAGAGCGGTCAAATGTCTACACAGAAAAGAGCAACCATGCAGGAATTACATGAAGCGGTCTGTACTTTCATCCGAAATAACTCGGAAGAATTGGAGGATAACCCGAACACGGATATTTTTATAAAAGATGGATACGGCTATC
This sequence comes from uncultured Lachnoclostridium sp., assembly GCA_964634715.1. Taxonomy (GTDB): domain Bacteria; phylum Bacillota; class Clostridia; order Lachnospirales; family Lachnospiraceae; genus HGM12587. The sequence goes on from CAZWLV010000335.1 coordinate 1,381, forward strand.
TGCGGACAGACTACATGAGTATGTTTATCAAGGAGAATAAAGAGTTGGGATATGGTAAGCGTGTGGATATTCTGAAAAGATTGAAAATCATGGGAGCATTAGTGACTGGCAGGAACCGCCCTTATGATATATCTGTCAGCGTGGGAGGGGAGAAAAAGCATTTTTACAAGGTCAGACTGATTGACGAACCTACGGACGAAGCCGAGGAGGTAATCAGCGTATGATTATCAAGGCTTATCGTTGGTATGGTGGAAAAATCAGAGTGGTAAATATTATAAACTTTCTCATTCCAGAGC
>CAZWLV010000336.1:0-1673 GCA_964634715.1 uncultured Lachnoclostridium sp.
AGATCACTCCAATCGCCTTTTTTTCTTTATTTTTCCGGAATTCCGTATTTTTCAATGATATAATCCATATCTTTATCGCCTCTTCCGGAAAGATTGATAAGAACAGATCCTTTTCCCATCTTCTTTGCAAGTTTCATACCATACGCAACGGCATGTGCACTTTCGATCGCAGGAATGATCCCTTCCATTCTGGATAATTTATAGAATGCATCAATGGTTTCGTCATCACTTACTACGTCATATTTCACTCTTCCAAGATCATGTAAAAATGCATGTTCCGGACCGGATGACGGATAATCCAGACCGCTGGCTACGGAATATACCGGTGCCGGATCTCCATTGGCATCTTTTAACATAATGCTGTTAAATCCGTGCATTACCCCTTCCGTTCCATACTGAAGACTGGCTGCATGATCTCCCAGTGCCGTTCCGCGTCCCAGAGGTTCTACTCCGTAAATATCCACCGGATCATTTAAAAATCCTGCAAACATTCCTGCCGCATTCGAACCGCCGCCTACACAGGCTACCACAGCATCCGGAAGTTCTCCTGTCATCTCAACAAACTGAGATCTTGCTTCAATTCCTACCACACTCTGAAAATCACGAACCATCATTGGGAATGGGTGAGGACCTACTACCGAACCGATACAGTAGATCGCATCTTTGTATTCTCTTGCATATGCCTCAAAAGCTGCATCTACCGCTTCTTTTAAAGTGGCAAGACCGTGTGTAACTTCTACTACATTAGCACCTAAGATCTTCATTCTGGCAACATTCGGTGCCTGTTTTTTAATATCGACGGCACCCATGTAAATATCACATTCCATTCCAAAATAAGCTGCAGCAGTTGCCATTGCCACACCATGCTGTCCTGCTCCTGTCTCTGCAATGACTTTTTTCTTTCCCATATATTTTGCAAGCAGCACTTCTCCCATGCAATGATTTAATTTATGTGCCCCTGTATGATTTAAATCTTCTCTTTTAACATAAAGCTGTACATTGCCGATGGAATTTGAAAGACGTTCCAGATGAGAGATCGGTGTCGGTCTTCCCTGAAATTCTTTTCGGATCCTGCGAAGTTCTGCGATAAATTTACGGGATTTACAGATTGTAAAATAAGCTTCATTGATCTCTTCCATGGCTTTTTTCAGATCATCCGGGATATACGCACCGCCGTATTTTCCAAAATATCCATTTGCATCCGGGTAGTTTTTTAAGTAAGTATCAAAATCGATTCCATGATATAACATTTTCTTTTCCTCCAAATATCAAAATTCATCATCCGCCGGCTCTGTAATCTTCTATACCGGCTTTTCCTGTTTTCTCTTCGTCTTTTTTCGGTCTGTACCGATCAAATGTTACTACGCCATCGTTTTGTTAATCGCATCATTTTCTACCTCCATAACATAACAAAAAAACGCCCTTGACAGAATTTCACTTCTGTCAAGGACGAATAAGATCTTATCCGCGGTGCCACCTTGTATTCATGGTTCTTCCATGCTCTTTGCGAGATACCAGCATATCTCCGACAACTGACGTGTGTCAAAACGTTGCAGCATACTCTGTCAATGACATTTACGCCACACCCTCAGCGGTCCATTTGACAACTTGTTTCTCACCTGACTCTCAGCACCACAGGCTCTCTGTAAAGGCATCATTGCCGTTATCTCCGC
>CAZWLV010000337.1:0-1668 GCA_964634715.1 uncultured Lachnoclostridium sp.
AGTTGTTGGAATAGCTGTACATCGGGAACCATGCTCCGTTTGTTTCAACTACAGAACCGATCATATCAACATAGTTATTTGCACCGTATGCTGCAAAACAATCCTTTAACGGCTGTGCCATATCAAGCTGGAACTCGGAAGGCTGTTCTTCCGGCTTATTTGCATTGATACCGTCATCACTCGTACCGCCCCACTGAGGTAAGTAGGAATACTGGCAACGGTGGGATGCCTGATAAGCAGTATCAGACCAGTTCATTCTCTGCTCATCGGTTCTGTAATACAAACCATTCTCATCCACATCATAGTCAACACCTTCAACACCCCAGAATCTTAAATCATGGAGATCCTGATCCATTGCACACTTTACGATAAACTCAAATGCTTTTGCGGGATCCTTACAATCCTTAGTAATCGCAACACCGGATGCCTGGTTTACGGTATCGTCGTATGTATGCCATCTGTTTTCCATTCCCTCTTCTGTTGTTAATCCGAGAGGAACATAGTTGCAGCCCTTTTCATCAAGACCCTGCTGCTTAAATACATCATTTACGGTATATGCGAAATCCCACCACTGGTCTACCATACCGAGTACACGTCCGGTAGAGAGCTTTGCGATATACTCATCATAAGTCTGGGTAAAGCTTTCAGGATCTACGAAGCCCTTCTGGTATTCTTCATTCAGCTTCTTGAAATATGCGATCGTATCATCTGAAGTATTGTAATCTTCGATCGTCATGGTTTCCTTATTTACGATAACAGAACCGTCATTCGGATATCCGCCAAGGAACTGACCTGCATTTTCAAGGCAGAAATATCTCCAGTCTTCGCAAAGAATGGTATACGCAATATTCTCTGTTCCGTCATCCATCGTCGGATTAGCAGCCATATAATCTTCGATTACCTGGAAATACTGATCCATGGTATTGATCTCCGGATAGCCTGCCCATTCCAGAACTCTTACCTGAATCCAGAATGCTTCATCATTGTGAGTGGTTGCCGTAGGCTCACCCTTGGTATTTCCGAAAGGATTGATCCAGTAAATATGTCCGTCAGGCTGACGGAACTTTTCCCACTCATCCTCTGTAAACCATTTCTCCTTAAATTCCGGATACTGGTCAATATAATCATCAAGCGGAACAAGTGCACCGGCATCTACAAGAAGTGTCATATCGTCACTGTCAATGAGATCCGGATATTCATCACTGGCGATCAACATACCGGTTGCTTCGGAAGCGGTCTGACCGGTCAGCCATGTCTCTTTAATGCGTACCCCATACTTTTCTGCGATCATCTGGGCGATCTCATTATCGTCATTGATCTCGGAACCCGGCATGGTGATGAACATGGTCATGTCCATGATCTCATCCTCTGAGTAGGATGTCTTTTCCCCTGCCGCTGCATCACTGCTGCCTGCATCTGCCGTATCGGTAGCCGCTGATGCGGAAGATGAAGAACTGTCATCTGTTGTGGAAGCGCCGCAGCCTGCTAATGCAGAAACACTAAGTGCAACGCCAAGTAATAAAGCTGTTAATTTTTTCAGTTTCATTTTTGCCTCCCTCTTTAAAAAAGTTATTTGAAACAGTTGTTAATCTTATTATACATTTTAAACACGTGTGCACAACCCGAAAAAGTCTATCTGGACACCCGACAAATTATAGTTTCTCATTT
>CAZWLV010000338.1:0-1655 GCA_964634715.1 uncultured Lachnoclostridium sp.
AGCTTTGCTGAAATGGAAGCAATGATGTATAAGATCGAAGGAGAAGATCTCTATCTGATCGGAACAAGCGAACATTCCATGATCGGTAAATTCATCGATCAGATCGTTCCGGAAGCAGAACTTCCATATACTTTAACAAGCTATTCTCCATGTTTCAGAAAAGAAAAAGGTGCTCACGGTCTGGAAGAACGTGGTGTATACAGAATCCACCAGTTTGAAAAACAGGAAATGGTCGTTGTATGCAAGCCGGAAGAAAGTGAAATGTGGTTTGATAAATTATGGCAGAATACAGTAGATCTGTTCCGTTCTATGGATATTCCGGTAAGAACATTAGAATGCTGTTCCGGTGATCTTGCAGACCTGAAAGTGAAATCTTTTGACGTAGAAGCATGGTCTCCAAGACAGAAAAAATATTTCGAAGTTGGAAGCTGCTCTAATTTAGGAGATGCACAGGCAAGAAGATTAAAAATCCGTGTCAATGGAGAAAACGGCAAATACTTTGCACATACATTAAATAATACAGTTGTTGCACCACCACGTATGCTCATTGCATTCTTAGAAAATAATTTACAGGCCGATGGTTCTGTGAAGATTCCGGAAGTGCTTCGTCCATATATGGGCGGCATGGAAGTTATGGTGCCGAAGAACTAATTTTAGAATAATACGGAATATGCGGATATAAAATCATGATGCAGGGAGGAACCGGCTTTTTGGACAGCAGCACTGTAAAGGAGCCGGTTTCTAAAATGCACAAAATACGGAAAGATCAGAGGATATAAAGGAGGTGGAACTGTGCATAAATACTTAAGTGCCATTGGATTTAAGCATATAGAATCCAGAGAACAGTTAAATCGGCTGTTAAAGTATGCGGAAACGTCTTTTCAGAGTGAAAAAACGGTAAAAGTGAGTGAAAATGTGGAATTATCAGAACGAACGAAGCATTTTACCAGAGATATGGGACTGATGATCTGTGGAACTTACGATCAGAACGATCAATACGAGAGAGAATACTATATTCCTTTTTTTGAAGGAAAAGGCGGAAAGAAATTTGATAATCTGGAAATAGAACGTCATAGTTCGAAAAATTCTTATGCCGGTGCCTGTGAATATCCGGGGATCGGTATTACGATCATTTATTATCTGCAAAATGCTGTGGAGTATTTAAGTGAACTGAATTTCCAGCAGTTCCGTAAAGATTCTGTTTCACTTACGTTATCCGGTCTTGCATCAGAAGGAAAAGTACTTTTGCCGGTACTTCAGGAGAAAAAGTCTTTTATGGAAAAGGAAGAATCTCTCCGCAGACATAGGAAACTGATCAAGGAAGCGAGATCAGGAGATGAAAGTGCTATCGAAAGCCTGACAACGCAGGAAATGGATACTTATTCCATGATCTCAAAAAGGATCCAGACAGAAGATGTATTTTCTATTGTATCGACCAGTTTTATGCCGTGTGGTCTGGAATGTGATCAGTACAGCATTTTAGGAGAAATTCTCCATTATGAAAAGCGGGAAAATTCGCTGACAAAAGAAGAACTTTATGTAATTACCGTAGAATGTAACGGACTGGAATTTGACATCTGCATCAATCAGGAAGATCTGATGGGAGAACCGGATATAGGACGCAGACTGAAAGCGGATATCTGGCTGCAGGGAAA
>CAZWLV010000339.1:0-1640 GCA_964634715.1 uncultured Lachnoclostridium sp.
CAGAATGCACTGGAACAGGCAAGACAGTTTAAAGAAGTTGCTGATGTGACAGGAATCATCCTGACGAAACTGGACGGAACGGCAAAAGGCGGAATCGCGGTAGCGATCCAGTCAGAGCTTGGAGTACCGGTAAAATACATCGGTGTTGGTGAAGGAATCGATGATCTGCAGAAATTCGATTCGGATGAATTTGTGAATGCGCTTTTTAACGTAGAAGAGTAGGAATCTTTAGAAAAGTGAAAAAGCAGGAAGAAAAAGCTGCAGGAATGGAATGACCGGCAGCAGAAAAGAGGATAAATGAAATGCTCACACTGGAAAAATTTGAAGAAGCATATGAAGTTGTAAGAAGTGTTGCGAAAGAAACAAAGCTGTTATACAGCGAAAGTTTATCTCAGCAGGTTGGAAATAAGGTCTATTTTAAACCGGAAAATCTGCAGCATACCGGAGCCTATAAGATCCGTGGTGCATATTATAAGATCAGTACGCTGACACCGGAAGAAAGAGAAAAAGGTCTGATCACGGCATCAGCTGGAAATCATGCACAGGGAGTTGCTTATGCAGCAAAGGCATTTGGCTGCAAGGCAGTCATCGTCATGCCGTCTACGACACCGCTGATGAAAGTAGAACGTACCAAAAGTTATGGTGCAGAAGTGATCCTTCACGGTGATGTTTATGATGAAGCGTGTGAATATGCTTATCAGCTGGCAGAAGAATACGGATATACATTTATCCATCCGTTTGATGACCCGGCAGTTGCGACAGGTCAGGGAACGATCGCTATGGAGATCGTTCAGGAACTTCCACTGGTAGATTATATTCTGGTTCCGGTAGGCGGCGGCGGTCTTGCAACCGGTGTTTCAACACTTGCAAAAATGCTGAATCCAAATATCAAAGTCATCGGTGTAGAGCCTGCGGGAGCAAATTGTTTACAGGAATCTTTCAAAGCCGGTAAAGTTGTCACTCTTCCGTCTGTCAGCACTGTAGCAGATGGTACGGCAGTAAAGACTCCGGGAAGCAGGATTTTTCCATATCTTCAAAAAAATCTGGATGGGATCATTACCATCGAAGATGATGAACTGGTCGTAGCATTTCTTGATATGGTAGAAAACCATAAGATGATCGTAGAAAATTCCGGTCTTTTGACCGTTGCTGCTTTAAAACATCTGGATTTCAAAGGAAAGAAGGTTGTTGCGGTACTCAGCGGCGGTAACATGGACATCATTACCATGTCATCAGTAGTACAGCATGGTCTGATCCAGCGAGACAGGATCTTCAGCGTCTCTGTACTGCTTCCGGATAAGCCGGGTGAATTGGTCAGTGTGGCATCGATCATTGCAGAACAGCGTGGAAATGTCATTAAACTGGATCATAACCAGTTCATCAGCACGAATCGAAGTTCCGCAGTGGAGTTAAAGATTACGATGGAAGCATTTGGTACGGAACATAAAAACCAGATCGTAAAAGCACTGGATGAGAGAGGCTACAGACCGAAACTGATCGGTGTGAACATGTAAAAATGCAAAAAATGTTACTGTACAGACAGCAGCGGATCACTTGCTGATTTGCTGCGTAAAAAATGATTCAAAAAATCGCAGGTGTCAAGAAAAAATACTTGACACCTGTACTTTGTTATAGTATTA
>CAZWLV010000340.1:0-1640 GCA_964634715.1 uncultured Lachnoclostridium sp.
TATAATAACGAAAAAAGCTACATTTTGAGAAATCAAAATGTAGCTTTTAACTTGATGCGGGAAAAGGGACTTGAACCCTCACGTCGTTGCCAACACTAGATCCTTAGTCTAGCCTGTCTGCCAATTCCAGCATTCCCGCGAACAAATGATATGATAGCAGATGCATTGGAATTTGTCAAATGATTTTTTGAAAAAATATGAAAAAAACTTTTTTGAAATTTTGCTTGACTTTTTTACTGGATTCATGTAATATACATTTTGCGAGTTGCAAAAGACACGCATATGCGGAAGTGTCGGAATTGGCAGACGAGCAAGATTCAGGTTCTTGTGAGCGCTACGCTCGTGAGGGTTCAAGTCCCTTCTTCCGCACGAATCCCTTGATTGTATCAAGGGATTTTTTTTATGCCATTATTAATAGAAAATGACGAGTTTTTATAATGTGTTGCTATCATTTCGTAAAAACTATTTTTCCAATAAACAAAAAATAAAAGAGAAAAATTTTAAATGCACGTGGAGCATCTTGAAACAGGAAATTTTAACGATGTTTATAGTTTCTTTATAAAGTTCACAAAATTATTAGCACTCAAATTAAATGAGTGCTAATTTTTATATTGACTTTTAGATTTTGGAAGATTAAAATATCAATCAGATGGTCAGTGATGACAAATAGAAGAGTGCTGTGAAAGAACAGCATAAAAAATAAGTTTTTATTTAAAAGGAGATATTCATATGAGCGAAAGACATGGAAGTTTATCTATCAACAGCGAAAATATTTTTCCGATCATTAAAAAATGGCTTTATTCCGATCATGACATTTTCTTTAGAGAATTGATCTCAAATGGCTGTGATGCGATCACAAAGCTGAAAAAACTGGAAATGATGGGAGAATATACATTCCCGGAAGATCATAAAAACAAAGTGCTGGTACTTGTAAATCCGGAAGAAAAAACTTTGAAATTTGTTGATACCGGTCTTGGTATGGATGCAGATGAAGTAGAAGAATACATTAACCAGATCGCATTTTCCGGTGCAACAGATTTCCTTGCAAAATATAAAGATAAGACAAACGAAGATCAGATCATCGGACATTTTGGTCTTGGTTTCTATTCTGCATTTATGGTAGCAGACGAAGTGCATATCGATACACTTTCCTATAAAGAAGGTGCAAAACCGGTTCATTGGGAATGTGATGGCGGTACAGAATTTTCTATGACAGATGGTACAAAAACAGAAGTCGGTACAACGATCACGTTATTCTTAAATGAAGAAAGTCTGGAATTTGCCAATGAATATCGTGCAAGAGAAGTCATCGAAAAATACTGTTCTTTCATGCCGACAGAAATCTTCCTTTTTAAAGAAGGCGAAGAAGTAGGTGCATTTGATGTAGAAGAAGAAACAGAAGAAGTGACAGATGCAGAAAAAACAGAAGAGGCTTCTGAAGCGGAAACGACCGAAGAAAAAGAAGAAACACCAAAGAAAACCATGCCGGTTTCATTAAGTGATACGACACCTCTTTGGACAAAACATCCGAATGAATGTGAAAAAGAAGAATATCTGGAATTTTACCGTAAAGTATTCCATGATTACAAAGAACCATTATTCTGGATCCATTTAAATATGGATTATCCGTTTAATCTGAA
>CAZWLV010000341.1:0-1636 GCA_964634715.1 uncultured Lachnoclostridium sp.
GTAGTCATACACAATTTTTAAGGAGGCATTCCATGTTAGAAACATGCTATTACACAGTAGAACATATCGACGGAGATTATGCACATCTGAAACGAACAGATGATGAAAACGGAGAATTAAAGCTGGTTGCCAGAGCATTGCTCCCGGAAGGCATCAACGTCGGAAGTCAGTTAAAATACGAAATGCTGCAGTACGAGCTGATCTGATCTTACTGCATTTTTCGCTTTAAAAACTTAGGAAAACACTTGCAGAATGACAAATTATCCGCTCTCTGATCCATATTCCAGAAAATAGCACTTGCTTTTTCGATTGTATACACGTATAATAGTTCAGAAAAAATTGTACGCAAAGGAGAGAATATGAATCAATCAAATGAAGTCATTACTGACGCAAGAAAATTAGGCATTCCTAAAATGCTCATTTTAGGTCTGCAGCATATGTTCGCCATGTTTGGTGCTACGATCCTCGTTCCAATCTTAGTCAACAGTTATTTTGTAGATGCCTGTGGAGAAGGTCCTACAAGAGGTCTCACCGTTTCCGTTACATTATTCTGTGCCGGTTTCGGAACACTTTTATTTCATGTTTGTACGAAATTTCAGGTTCCTGCATTTTTAGGATCCTCATTCGCATTTCTCAGCGGATTCGCTACCGTAGCAAATCTCAATACCGGAATTTACGCATCTATGAGCGTAAACGATAAAGCTGCTTATGCATGCGGCGGTGTCGTAGTTGCCGGTCTTTTATATCTCGTATTTGCCCTGATCATCCGTTTGATCGGTGTTAAAAAAGTCATGAAATTCCTCCCACCTGTTGTTACCGGTCCTGTGATCATCTGTATCGGTTTAAGCCTTGCATCATCTGCCATCGGAAATGCTTCCACAAACTGGTTCCTTGCATTTATCGCACTGGCTGTGATCATCGTTTTCAACATCTGGGGAAAAGGTATGTTCAAGATCATCCCGATCCTGATGGGCGTTGTGATTTCTTATGCCGCTGCACTCATCATGAATGCACTTGGCTTTACAAACCCTGACGGTTCTGCGATCCTGAACTTTGCTCCTGTTGCAGAAGCCGGATTTTTCGGAATCCCGCCACTGCAGATCTGCAAATTTGACATTACTTCCATCCTTGTCATGGCTCCAATCGCTATCGCAACCATGATGGAACATGTTGGTGATATGTCCGCAATCTCAGCTACTGTCGGCAAAAACTATATCGCTGATCCGGGACTTCACAGAACAGTTCTCGGTGACGGTCTTGCAACTGCCATGGCAGGTTTCATCGGCGGCCCTGCAAACACAACTTACGGTGAAAATACCGGTGTACTGGAATTAAGCCGTGTTCACGATCCAAGAGTCATCCGTCTGGCAGCCGTATTTGCCGTGATCATCAGCTTTATCCCGAAGGTATCTGCTATCATCAGCACAATGCCTTCTTCTATCATCGGCGGTGTCAGCTTCATGCTCTACGGTATGATCTCTGCCATCGGTGTACGTAACGTCGTAGAAAATAACGTAGACTTAACAAAATCAAGAAACCTGATCATCGCAGGCGTAATCTTCGTATGCGGTCTCGGATTTGACGGCGGACTGACTTTCACGATCGCCGGAACACCGATCACACTGACAGCACTTGC
>CAZWLV010000342.1:0-1635 GCA_964634715.1 uncultured Lachnoclostridium sp.
TTATCCCTGAATTTTCCATGTGGTACATCCAGCACTTTGATCTGATGCATCTTTCCGGTATCTGTAAAGACTGCAAGTTTTCCGGTATTCATTACCTGAACCACATATCTGCTTTCACTGTCTGCTGCTTCTTTATTACGTTCATAGGTTGCCAGATCCACCGTTTTTGCATATCCAAAACGATCCATCAAAAACATCACCGGTGCTTCTTCGATCTTCTTTTCTTCATAAACAGCAGCTTCACCGTTTTCTACGACCGTTTTTCTCGGACGGGAATATTCTTTTTTCCATCCGTCCATTTCTTTTAAAAGCACTTTCGTCATTGTCTTGTGATTTTCCAGAACATCCATATAAAATGCGATCTTCTTTAAGGTTTCTTCATGTTCACGGATCAACGCCTCTACTTCCAGACCGATCAGCTTCTGTAATCTCATTTCCAGGATCGCCTGTGTCTGACGTTCTGTAAACCGGAGTTTTTCTGCATCTTTTCGGGACTCTTCTGAACGGAATCGGATATTTTCTGTTATCCCATTGGTCAGACATGCTTTTGCATCTTTGACATTTTTACTGCCCCGTAAGATTTCTATGATGAGATCGATCACATCGCATGCTTTGATCAATCCTTCCTGAATTTCTTTTTTATCTAGTTCCCGGTTGAGCATCGTTTTGTATTTTCTTCCGGCAAGTTCATACTGAAAATCAACATAATGTTCCAGCACTTTACGAAGTCCCAGTGTTTCCGGTCTTCCGCCTGCTACCGCAAGGATATTTACACCAAACGTATCTTCCAGCTTTGTCTTTTTGTATAAAAGATTTTTCAGATTGTTGACATCTGCTCCCTTTTTCAGTTCCAGAACAATGCGGATCCCTTCTTTGGAAGACTGATTGGAAATGTCTACGATATCCGTTGTTTTCTTTGTCTCGATCAGATTCACAATATCGTTTAAAAACTTAGAAATATTGGCACCGATCATTGTATACGGGATTTCTGTAATGACCAGACGTTCTTTTCCGCCTTTGACCGCTTCCACTTCTACTTTTCCACGGATCTTGATCTTTCCTGTACCGGTCTCATAGATTTCTTTTAATTCATCTTTGTTGATCACGATCCCGCCTGTCGGGAAATCCGGTCCCGGCATGATCTCCAGAAGTTCTTCTGTCGTGATCTTCGGATTTTTCATATAGGCTTTTGCGGCTTCCATAACTTCCCCAAAATTATGAGGCGGCACATTGGTTGCCATACCTACGGCAATTCCTTCCGTACCATTGATCAGAAGATTCGGCACACGCACCGGAAGCACTGTCGGTTCTTTTTCCGTCTCATCAAAGTTCGGCATAAAATCCACCACATCTTTATCAAGATCTGCCAGAAAAACTTCCTGCGTTACTTTTTGAAGCCTTGCCTCGGTGTATCGCATTGCCGCAGCACCGTCACCTTCGATCGAGCCAAAGTTTCCGTGACCGTCTACTAACGGCATTCCTTTTTTAAATTCCTGTGCCATTACGACCAGTGCATCGTAGATCGAACTGTCACCATGCGGATGATACTTACCCATGGTATCACCGACGATACGGGCACATTTTCTGTATGGCTTATCATATCTGATGCCAAGTTCATGCATATCGTACAATGTA
>CAZWLV010000343.1:0-1629 GCA_964634715.1 uncultured Lachnoclostridium sp.
TCATATATTTTCTATCTGCCAGTCAATTGGCTCTAATCCATTCTCTTTCAAAAATTCATTTGTCTTGCTGAAATGCCGGCATCCAAAAAATCCCCGGTATGCTGACAACGGACTTGGATGCGGTGCTTCCAAGATCAGATGCTTTGGATTATTTAACATCGATTTTTTCATCTGTGCCGGTTTTCCCCAGAGAAGATAAACGATCGGACGATCCTGTTCATTTAAAATGCGGATCGCAGCATCCGTAAATTCTTCCCATCCGATCCCTCTGTGGGAATTTGCCTGATGAGCACGAACGGTCAGAACCGTATTCAGCATCAGAACACCCTGTTTTGCCCATTTGGTAAGATAACCGTTGTTTGGAATGTAACATCCCAGATCTGAATTCAATTCCTTATAAATATTTACCAGAGAAGGCGGTGTCTCTACATCCGGTTTTACGGAAAAACACAGACCATGTGCCTGTCCGTCGCCGTGATACGGATCCTGTCCAAGGATCACGACTTTAACTTCCGACAGCGGTGTCAGCTCGAATGCCGTAAAAATCTCATCTGACGGCGGAAAAATCTGTCTGGTCGTATACTCTTCCCTGATCTTCTTATATAAATTCAAATAATATGGTTTTCTAAATTCCGGAGTTAATGGCTCCAGCCAGTCGTTCTGAATTGCTCCCATGATCTTATCCTTTCGTTACTGAAATCCATGAAACAGTAAACAAATTATCCTTTCTATGTTTTAACAAAACTGTATTTATGTTCCATCTTAATGCTTTTTCATACTGTTATCAAATCCATGATATGATGCTTACGAAAACGAATTACTTATACATTTTACTATCAGCACCTGAATTTTTTAAATCTAACTAAAAAGTTCCAGCGGATCTGCCAAAACCGCAGTTCCCCGTTCTCCGATTTCTGCCGTTACCTGCGGAAGTACCGGATGTACACGGTACATTTTGGATTTCTGATTTAAAAATACAGTCTTCTCAAATGGAAAACGGATGATCATCGGATTTGCAAATCCTACTCCCAGCTCTAATACCAAAAGATGGCGGTTTAATGTAAATCCAAGCCATTTCATATAATCATTCCAGTTTTCTTCCTCTTCCGGATAAACAAACGGTGCGGCTACATGCTTTTTATCAAATCCGCACTGAAAGATCAGATCATCTTCTGCCTGAGTCACAATATAATAATCTCTGGCTCCCAGTATTTCGTAAAGATTTTTATAAAACTGTATATATTTCAATTCATCTTCCTTTTTTTTCAGCGTAAATGCTTCTCCCAGCCCGATCAAAACACATTTTGACTGCTGTAAATCTTTTAAAAGTTCTTCAAACATCTTGTTTTCTCCTTCGGTCAATCTTTTTTCTGTAAATAAACAACAAATCTTCCTGTACCGTTTGCTTTTCCACGGCAGGTCGAAAGTGTAATCGTATTTTTTTCTGTACTATATGGAACACAATCATATTCGCACCGATCTGCTCGTTCTTTCAGCCATATTGCATATGCTTCTTCAGACTCAAAAGAAATCTGCCATGACTTTGTATCGTCTGCATCTGTTGCATAACAAGCGATGATCTCATAATTTTCAAATCCATTTCCCGTATCAATGCAAAAAATATGATGA
>CAZWLV010000344.1:0-1629 GCA_964634715.1 uncultured Lachnoclostridium sp.
ACCATCAGAATAACGGCGACCCGGCATGATACGTCCTGTAAATTCGTCTACGATAAGTACTTCATCATCTTTTACAACATAATCCTGATCACGGAACATCAGATTATTGGCACGCAGTGCCAGTTCCATGTTATGCTGGATCTCCAGATTTTCAGGATCTGCAAGGTTTTCAATATTAAAATACTGTTCTACTTTTTTGATACCATCGGCTGTCAGTGTTACGATCTTATCTTTTTCATTGACGATAAAATCTCCTGTTTCTTCGATCTCTTCTCCCATGATGGCATCCATTTTAGAAAATTCTTTGCTGGCTTCTCCACGTTTTAAAGTTCTTGCAAAATAATCACACACTTCATAAAGCTTCGTAGATTTACCGCTCTGACCGGAAATGATCAGCGGAGTTCTTGCTTCATCGATCAGAACAGAGTCAACTTCATCGATGATGGCATAATGAAGTCCTCTCTGAACCAGCTGCTCTTTATAGATGACCATGTTATCACGCAGATAATCAAAACCAAGTTCGTTATTGGTTACATAAGTGATGTCACAGTTATACGCTTCTCTTCTTTCATCACTCTTCATGCTGTTTAAGACGCAGCCAACTGTCAGACCTAAAAATCTGTGGATCTGACCCATCCATTCTGCATCTCGGCTTGCAAGGTAATCATTGACAGTTACGACATGAACCCCTTTTCCTTCCAAAGCATTTAAGTATGCCGGAAGTGTAGATACCAATGTCTTACCTTCTCCTGTCTTCATCTCCGCAATACGTCCCTGATGAAGGATCGTACCGCCGATCAGCTGCACTCTATAATGTTCCATACCGAGTACACGTTTGCCCGCTTCACGCACAACTGCATAGGCTTCCGGTAAAAGATCATCTAATGTTTCTCCGTTTGCAAGACGGTCTTTAAATTCTTTTGTCTTGCCTCGCAGTTCTTCATCGGAAAGCTTCTGCATATCCGGACGCAGTGCCTCGATCTTATCAATTGTTTTACTAATCAGTTTCAGTTCTCTTTCACTATGAGTACCGAAAAGCTTCTCCATTAATCCCATAGATTGCTCCTCTTCCTTCTAAAATATCCGTTTTGTTCAAACCTAAGCCCTATCATAACACAAAAAGGGATTGTGGTAAACCACAACCCCTTGAATTTTTATGAATTTTCTGTAAATTCAGGCTTAGATTTCCGGTCCGATCAGACCATAGCTTCCATTTTTACGTTTATAAACAACATTTACTTCATCATTTTCCGCATTTAAGAATACAAAGAAATCATGTCCGATCAATTCCATCTGTAAACATGCATCTTCCGGATACATCGGTTTTCTTTCGAAATATTTGGTACGAATGATCTGGATCTCTTCTTCTGCATCTGCTTCGTGGTTCAGGAAATCCTGTTTAAAGTTCCCACTATCCTGATGCTTTGCGATCAGTTTTGTTTTGTGTTTGCGAAGCTGACGTTCGATCACTTCCTCTACAAGATCAATGGACACATACATATCAGAGCTTGTCTGCTCTGAACGGATGATCGTTCCTTTCACCGGGATCGTCACTTCGATTTTCTGATGATCTTTTTCTACGCTTAAGGTAACGTATACTTCCGTGTCATCTGTGAAATATCTTTCCAG
>CAZWLV010000345.1:0-1627 GCA_964634715.1 uncultured Lachnoclostridium sp.
ACATCCGCAACTGCCTGAGCCGCCACGACTCCGTCAAGTTTTAGTATCATCGGCAAAAGATAGATCAGAGGCAGAAAGAAAATCCCCTGTCTCATCGATGCCATCAAAGTCGCACGCCATGATTTTCCGACGGACTGAAAGGTCATATTTGCCACAGTTCCCATCGGAATAAACGGCATGCTCAGTGCCTGTGCCCGAAGTGCTTTTGCTCCAATCTTTAGAACCTGCGGATCATCTGAAATAAACAATTTCATAAGCTCCGGTGCCGTCAGATAAAGTACCGCTGCTGCCGCACTCATCCCGATCGTACCGACGATCAGTGTAAATTTGATCGCTTTTTTTACACGTTCCGTTTTTCCTGCACCATAATTATAACCTGCTACCGGCTGATATCCCTGACCAAAACCGATCATGACGGAAAAGATCAGCATAAATACTTTGCCGACGATCGCCATTGCCGCTACCGCCGCATCTCCATACACAACCGCCTGCCGGTTTAATAATATAGAAGCAATGCTGGCAAGCCCCTGTCTTGAAAAAGACGGTAACCCATTTTTCATGATCTGAAAATAAGTACCGGCTTTTTTTGAAATCCTGTGGATCCCCAGTTTCACTGTCGTTTTTCCGATGATAAAATACGATATCAGGATCAAAAAGCTGATCAGCTGGCTCAGTGCCGTCGCTGCTGCCGCTCCCATGATCCCCATCTCAAATGTAAAGATAAAAAGAGGATCCAGTACGATATTCAAAATACCGCCTGCTGCAATTCCGATCATGGCAAATTTTGCATGTCCTTCTGAACGGAGGATATTGTTCATCACAAAAGACGATGCCATTACCGGTGCTGCCAAAAGAATGTATTTTGCATATTCTCTTGCAAACGGAAGGATCGTTTCTGATGCTCCCAGAAGTCTCATGAGCGTATCCAGATTCCATTCTCCCACGACTGCGATCACGATCCCCAGAAAAATGGCACTGTAAAATCCTGTGGCAGCAACTTCCGAAGATTTTTGCGTTTCCTTTGCTCCAAGCAGTCTGGAGATCCAGCTTCCGCTTCCCATTCCAAACGTAAAACCCACTGCCTGAATCACTGCCATCAGGGAAAATACGATCCCAACCGCTCCGGATGCTCCTGTCCCTAATTTGGATACAAAAAAAGTATCTGCCATATTATAGACGGAAGTTACCAGCATACTGATGATCGTCGGAACGGACAACGTCGTGATCAGCTTTCCTACCGGCGTATCCATCATTTTCTGAAATTGTTGATTCTGCTCCATATTGCCATTCCTCTTTTCCCTCGAACCTCAACCGATCATTTTTTAATGACAGCTGCACAAAATTTCTAAAAAAATATTCCTTACCGTTCTCCTAACAGGATCATTTCTTTTAAGATTTTTACTGCTTTTACTGTCACAAACTGATTGGTCAGATTTTCTTCTGTTTTTACTGCTACTTTGATATATTCTTTCGTATGTCCTACAAAATAAGTTTCTCCGTCGAAGGTCATCTCTTCTTCCATCAAAACTTCCATATCCTGTCCGATATGTGCCTGTAAATATTTTGTCGAATTTTTCTCATTCAGTGCAAGCAGTTCATTGCTGCGGATATGTTTGATCTGATCCGG
>CAZWLV010000346.1:0-1622 GCA_964634715.1 uncultured Lachnoclostridium sp.
GTGGAAAAGACGTTCTTCTCTTTATTGATAATATTTTCCGTTTTACTCAGGCTGGTTCTGAAGTATCCGCACTGCTTGGACGTATGCCGTCCGCAGTAGGTTATCAGCCGACACTTCAGACAGAAATGGGTGCTCTTCAAGAACGTATTACATCTACAAAGAACGGTTCCATTACTTCCGTACAGGCAGTTTATGTGCCGGCCGATGACTTAACTGACCCGGCTCCGGCTACGACGTTTGCCCATCTGGATGCAACGACCGTATTATCACGTTCGATCGTAGAGCTTGGTATTTATCCGGCAGTAGATCCGCTGGAATCTACTTCACGTATCCTTGATCCGAAGATCGTTGGGGAAGAACATTATGCAGTAGCCCGCGGTGTACAGGAAATCTTACAGAGATATAAAGAATTACAGGATATTATCGCAATCCTTGGTATGGATGAGTTATCAGAAGAAGAAAAACTGATCGTATCCCGTGCAAGAAAGGTTCAGAGATTCTTATCTCAGCCGTTCCATGTAGCAGGACAGTTTACCGGTCTGGAAGGACGTTATGTACCGTTGGAAGAAACCATTCAGGGATTCAAGGAAATTCTGGAAGGAAAACATGACGATATTCCGGAAGGTCATTTCTTAAATGCAGGAAGCATTGATGACGTAGTAGCTCGTGCGAAAAAGTAGGTGAGCAGATATGGCAGATAATCAGGCATTTAAATTAAAGATCATTTCTCCTGACAGGATTTTTTATGAAGGAGAAGCGACCATGCTGGAACTGAATACGACGGAAGGACAGATTGGTGTATACAAAAACCACGTTCCGATGACGTATATCATCGAACCGGGAGTTTTGACCATCACAGAGTCAGAAAGTGAAAAGAAAAAAGCAGCACTTCATTCCGGATTTGTTCAGATCCTTCAGGAAGAGATCACAGTACTTGCCGAGGCAGTGGAATGGCCGGAAGAGATTGACGAAAACCGTGCAAAAGAAGCACAGTTAAGAGCGGAACGCCGTCTTGCGATGAAAGATCCGAATATCAATCTGCAGAGAGCCGAAATGGCACTGCACCGTTCCTTAACGCGTCAGCAGGTAAAAAAGAATATGTAACGTAAGATGCCCCCACAGAAATGTGGGGGTTATTTTTGTACCGATCATCGGGAAAAATGTCAGAAAAACCGTTTTTTGCGATGTTCCCGTCTTTTGCATCGTCTTAAATAAATTTCATGATATAAAAGGATCTGGCAGATATCCATCATCACATCTGAGGCATCATCAGGTTTCTGTGCCTGACGGCAGATCTCTCGGCATTTTAACCGCATGGTCAGCTGATCCGGATATTCATCATACAGGACACCGCCTTCATATTCCATACGATCACAGGTTTCTTCGACATAAGGAATCAAACGTTTTGCCATTTCGGGATACATATTATGGATCCTTTGTTTGTCACGCTCATGTTCCTCGTCGCTGCGTGGAAAATAAAAGATTCCGGAATCTTTTTCCGGATACATTCCATCAAATGGCAGATATATTTTCTGATAATACATAGGCATCACACATCTTTTTTTATTACTATATGTAAAAATGTAATTACTGTTCACTCGTATCTCGTAAACAGTAATTAT
>CAZWLV010000347.1:0-1619 GCA_964634715.1 uncultured Lachnoclostridium sp.
ACATCAACAGAGTTGTTGATGGATGCTACTGCAAGGTTTGAATCATAAACTGCCGGAGAAGACATCATAGATGTTTCCGGATTGCTTGTCAGGTTGTTTCCGCCATAGTTATTGTTTGCTGTGGAAGATGCACTGTTACCTGCAGAAGTCATTAATAAAATACCTGCTGCACGTACACGATCATATAATTCTTCCTGGATCGTATCATCTTTCGCAAAACCGTTGTCAGAACCAAGGCTTAAGTTGATCACATCTGCACCCAGTTTTACAGCATCTTCTAAAGCTGCAACCATATCACTTTCCTGTGCTCCGCCGTCAGCGTCAGGGAACACTTTCATGATCATTAACTGTGCATCCGGAGCTACACCGGAAAATTTCACTTTGCCTTCTTCATCTTCTACATAACCGCCTACAGTTCCGGCTACGTGAGTACCGTGAGAACTGCTTCCCGGCTGTACATTAAGATCAAGGTCTGCATAGTCATATGCAAACGGAATCTTTTCATTTTTATATAATGCATTAAAATCATAAGTCAGCTCTGTATTACCGCCTCTGAATTCTGCATTTAATGTGTTGTCTTTTAAAAACTGTTCGATGCTTTCATAAGTATAACGCAGGTTTTCTTTTGCATCTTCACTCTTGAAAGAATCTGAACGGAATGCTTCATGTGATGTTACTAAATGATCATCTTCTGAATATGCCTGCCAGTTCATATCAAGACCGGTATCCAAAATAGCAACCAGCATTCCTTTTCCTGTATAACCGCTTCCCCATACTTCCTGAATGCCTACCATATCATAGCTGTAACCAGCTACTTCTCCGGCTTCTGTTGTGATCGGTTCATCCGGTCTGTCAAATACATGTTCTACATAAGCACGTCTGACACCTTCCATTTTCTGGATCTTTGCCAGCTGACCATATGGAACTTTAACTGCAACTGCATTCGTTACAGAATTCCACTGATCTACGACTTCTGCATCCTCTACTTCTTCTGTCAGCTCTTCCAGAACTTTGTTCTGCTGTTCTGTGATCTCATCTGCGATCTCTGCTGCTTCATCAGATGTAAGGAAACCAGAAACTGCTTCTCCAGCTTCTGCATCCGCACTTACTGCATAGGCACTGGTGCCAAAATAATCAAGCACTGGTGCTGCATCCATTTCTACGATCACAGTTACATATTCATCTGCTGAATACGGCTGTACCTCTTCTCTGTCTGAATTTTCGTTTTCTGCGATCTTATCGGAAAGTCTTGATTCCCCTTCTAATTCCATCGCTGTGATCTGCGTTTCACTTTTCGTTTCAGCAGTTTTGGCAGATACAGGCTGTGCAGGTATTACGCTGAACATCATGATTGCTGAAAGTAAAAATGAAAGCAAACGATTTCCATTTTTCATACGTTCTCTCCTTCCTTCTATCCCAATATCGTTTTTCCACATAGAACCTTTTTGTCACATATTTGTATGACACTTTGTTCTATGGGCATGATATAGTTTGATAATAGCTTTCTTTTCCTTTTCTGTCAATGTTTTTCAACGAATTAAAGCAAAAAAATGTCACTGCTTTAAAGTTTTAAAGCTACTTTCATGTAAACATGCTGTATTTTTCTCGCTGCTCGTGTA
>CAZWLV010000348.1:0-1611 GCA_964634715.1 uncultured Lachnoclostridium sp.
TAGATACAATCAATGGAGATAAAGATGATGAAAAAATACTTGTTAAAAGATAAATGGAATTTGTTTCGCTATATGCTTTTTGCCCCTTTTTCGGCAGCTTGTGAAATTGGACTTGCCTATGCAATGGCATCAGCATTAGATTATGCGATGGCAGGAGAGCTGGGACAATTCGGAAAATATGCACTTATTTATGTTATCTATATTTTATTGTCTTTAATAGCTGATCGGTTAACGAAGGTGATGTTTTATAGAGTCATTGCAAATGCTATTTCCGCATTAAAAAACGATATACATAAACAGATCATTTCGATAAGTTATTCCGATTTTCAAAAAGTGTCTACGGCAGAATATTTGGCATTACTTACAACTAAAATAGAAACCTTGAGAAATTCTTATTATATGCCTTTGCTGCATCTGTATATGCAGATCTTGGAATTTGTTGCTGCTTTTATTGGAATCATTATTTTGCATCCAATCTTAGGTTTATATGTGCTTGTTTTATCTTTGATCCAGATGCTGATTCCGTCATTATTTGCATCAATGATTGAAAGGTACGGTAGAAATGATGCGATTCAGAGTACGAATTACACAACTTCATTAAAGGAGATGTTAAGTTCTTTTGCAACGATGAAGCTATTTCATATTGAAAATGCTTTAGGAAAAAAACAGATGAAGTTGAATGGTTTGGCTGAACAGGCAAAATGTGATTCAAAATGTACGAACAGATTGGTGTATGAACTTTCTTATGGAGTATCCAATTTGATGCTTTTAGGAACATATTTGTTGGGAGCTGTATTGGTTTTAAAAGGTTCTATGACTGTTCCGGAGATTGTTGCAGCTTCGCAATTAATGGTATATATTACTTCACCGTTGATAAGTGTAAGTGAAACTTTTGCAGAGATGAAATCTGCGGCAGCTATTTCTGATGAAATAGAAAAATTATTCGAAATGCCGGTAGAGAATGGTGGAATAGTAAGTAAGAGAGAGTTTTCTACGCAGTTAATGATAAAAGATCTGAGTTTTTCCTATTCCGGAAGACAAATCTTGCAGCACATTAATTTTAATTTTGAAAAAGGAAAAAAATATTTGATCATTGGAGAAAGCGGAAGTGGAAAATCTACATTATTACATTTGATCGGAAACTTGTATCGTGATTACACAGGAGAAATATTGCTGGATGGTTGCGATATCAGAACCATTAAAAAAGATGATTATGCTCATTTGGTGGTTTATCTGCCACAGGAACCAGCTCTGTATGATGATACATTAGCGGAAAATATACGATTATATGAAAATGCAAGTGATGAGGAAGTTATGGAAGTCATAGAACTCTCAGGATTGACCTCGTATGTGAAAAAAACTCCAAAAGGGATTCATACGAAAGTGGGAGAAGATGCAGGAAAATTGTCAGGTGGAGAAAAACAGCGACTTTCGTTAGCACGTGCGTTACTTCGCAAAGGGGAAATACTTCTTTTAGATGAGTGTACATCTCATCTGGATACAGAAACTTCAAGGCACATAGAAGAAACTGTATTCGGATTAGAAAATATGACGGTACTCTATGTAGCACATAACGCAACTGAATATGCATATGAAGCAGCAGATGAAGTG
>CAZWLV010000349.1:0-1610 GCA_964634715.1 uncultured Lachnoclostridium sp.
AAAAAAAGACACCCACTTTCGTGGATGTCCTAAAAAATCATCTTATTCTGCTACGTATGGCATAAGAGCGATGTGACGTGCTCTCTTAACTGCAACTGTAAGAGCTCTCTGATGTTTTGCACAGTTTCCTGTGATTCTTCTTGGAAGAATTTTTCCTCTTTCAGATACGTATCTTTTTAATTTATTTACATCTTTGTAATCGATTTCATTGTTTTCTTTTCCGCAGAATACGCAAACTTTTTTACGTCTGCGTCCGCCTCTTCTCTTCATTGGAGAATCTGCTTTTTCATTCTTTGTGTAAGCCATTATTGTTTACCTCCTGTTAGACTATGATCCCCGAAATCCTTCGGTTATTTCCATGATTGTTAGTTGAACGGTAATTCTTCATCGATTCCATCAGGAATGTTCATGAATCCATCACCAATTGCTGCTGACGGCTGTGGACGGGATGCCGGCTGGAATCCTGCTTCGCTCTGAGCGTTCTTGCTTTCAGCAAATTCCTGTTCTTCTACAACAACGTCTGTTGTGTAGACTTTCTGTCCATCTCTGTTTGTATAGCTTCCTGTCTGGATACGGCCTGTGATCAGTGCTTTTGTACCCTGACGGAAATATTTTTCGATGAACTCTGCGTTTCTTCCAAATGCAACACATCCGATAAAGTCTGTGCTTGCATCTTCACGACGAAATCTTCTGTCTACAGCAAGTGTAAATCTTGCAACTGCTGTTGCATTTTCGCCCTGTGAATAACGCACTTCAGGATCTCTGGTCAAACGTCCCATTAAGATTACTTTATTCATACTGACAATCTCCTTAAACTCTTGTATTATTCCGCATCCTTACGAACTACTAAATATCTAAGAACGTTATCCATGATGCGAACGCGTTTTTCAAGTTCTGCCGGACATGTTGCATCAGCTTCGAACTGAATGAAGTAATAGAATCCTTCTTTCATGTGCTGGATTTCGTAAGCTAATTTTTTCTTACCCCAGTCTTCAACTTCAGTAACAGTACCGCCAAAACGTTCTACATATGCTTTTGCTTTGTCAACTACTGCTGCTCTAGCGTCGTCTTCGATTTTTGCATTCACAACAAGTACTAATTCATATTTGTTCATGCTCATTTACCTCCTTTTGGTCTCTGGCCCTTCCCTTGTGAAGAGCAAGGAATTAATATATCACAATTTGGTATATTACCATGATTTTGCCCTGATTTCAAGCGTTTTTTTCACTTTTTCCCACTTTTGAAAAAGATTGTGCATTTTTACTATTTCAGGCATTTATTTCTCGTCATTCTTGCCATTTTCTGCCTTGCGAAGTGCCTTTGTACTCTTCTCTACCAGCCTTCTTTCCATCATGACCTGATGCGAACACCCAAGGCATTTCAGGCGAAAATCAGCACCTACACGAAGGATTTCCCATTCAAAGCTTCCGCAAGGATGTTTTTTCTTCAGTTTTACAATATCGCCTACTTCATACTGCATCGTTTACCTCTGTTCTGTCTTCCATGAAATCTCGTTTTCCAAACCACAGACACTGATCACATAATCTTTGACCAATGTTTCTTCTATATTAAATAACCATGCCTGTCTTTGTCCACCATAATTTACAAAA
>CAZWLV010000350.1:0-1609 GCA_964634715.1 uncultured Lachnoclostridium sp.
TCGATTGTTCCAGGTGGTTTACTCGTCAGGTCATACAGTACCCTGTTAACCCCTTTCACTTCATTAATAATTCTGCTCATTACTTTATTCAGAACCTCATATGGGATCTCTGATGCTTCCGCTGTCATAAAGTCCACCGTATTGACTGCTCTTAATGCTATCGCATAGTCATAGGTTCTTTCATCACCCATTACACCTACGGAACGCATATTGGTCAGTGCAGCAAAATATTGTCCGATACTACGATCCAGACCTGCTTTTGCGATTTCTTCCCGATAGATCGCATCTGCATCCTGTACGATACGTACTTTTTCTGCTGTCACATCGCCAACAATACGTACTCCAAGTCCAGGACCCGGGAATGGCTGACGATATACCAGATATTCCGGAATTCCAAGCTCTAAACCAGCTTTACGAACTTCATCTTTAAACAGGTCACGCAGCGGTTCGATGATTTCTTTAAAATCTACACAATCCGGAAGTCCTCCGACATTATGATGTGATTTGATCACCGCTGATTCACCACCCAGTCCGCTCTCTACAACGTCTGGATAGATTGTACCCTGTACAAGAAAATCAACTGCTCCGATCTTCTTCGCTTCTTCCTCAAATACACGGATGAACTCTTCACCGATGATCTTTCTTTTCTTTTCAGGTTCTGAAACTCCTGCAAGTTTTTCATAAAAACGTTCCTGTGCATTGACACGGATAAAATTCAGATCATAATTTCCAGCTGGTCCAAATACGGCCTCTACCTCATCCCCTTCATCTTTACGAAGAAGTCCATGATCTACAAATACACAGGTAAGCTGTTCGCCTACGGCCTTTGATAAAAGAACGGCTGCTACCGAAGAATCTACACCACCGGATAAAGCACACAGCACCTTTCCATTTCCAACCTTTTCTCGGATCGTTTTAATGGAACTTTCCACAAAGGCATCCATTTTCCAGTCTCCGCTGCATTTACATACATGATACACGAAGTTCGAAAGCATTTTTGTTCCTTCCTGAGTATGAAGAACTTCCGGATGGAACTGAATTGCATATAAGTTATCTTCCGGTCTTTCTGCTGCCGCTACAGGACAGTCCGCTGTATGTGCTGAAATCTGAAATCCCGGTGCCGTTTTAGAAATATAATCAAAATGACTCATCCAGCAGATTGTTGTCGGAGATATATTATGGAACAATGCAGATGCTGTATTTACGAAAACTTCTGTCTTTCCGTATTCACGAACCGGTGCCTTTTCTACTTTTCCTCCAAGGACATGCATCATCAGCTGTGCTCCATAACACAGACCCAGAACCGGAATTCCCAGTTCAAAAAGTTCTTTTGTATAAGTTGGTGCTCCTTCTTCATAACAGCTGTTAGGGCCACCCGTTAAAATGATCCCTTTCGGATTCATTTCTTTGATTTTTTCAATCTCTGTTTTGTAAGAATAAATCTCACAGTAAACATTACATTCACGGACACGACGTGCAACTAACTGGTTATACTGCCCGCCAAAGTCAATGACAATGACTGTTTCTCTTTTCACGTTTTTTCCTCCATCATTTGCAGTTACAAACACTGATACAGATCAATTGTTAATAGAAAAATTATAAAAAAGGA
>CAZWLV010000351.1:0-1603 GCA_964634715.1 uncultured Lachnoclostridium sp.
TTTTTTATGCAAAAAGCAGCCAAAGCCTTGGCGCTACTGCTCCTTTTCCGAAAAAAGTATCGCTTTGCTAACAACTTTTTTCGGGTATTTTGAGCTTGGCTTCGTAAGTTTTTTCTCCTAAAATTTAGCTATTTTTAACCAAATGGGGAGATTTTGGGGAGAAACCGAACCTTTTATAACCTTCAAATACTATATATTTCAATAAAATTCTTCATTTTACTTTTTATCATTTTTTTAATTTTTTTGTGCTAACAATAAATTTTGTAATACATTTCCTGCAACTTTATTGTGTGATATTACAGGATGCACATAAAAGTTTAATGTTGTTGTAATTTGTGCATGTCCTAATCTTGCTGCTACAACTGCAATATCTATGTTTTGAGATATTAAAAGTGTAGCATTTGTGTGCCTTAACCCGTGAAAGTTGATTACGGGAAGACCAATATTTCCTACAAATTTTACAAACCATTTACTAATTGTATCTGGATGCATAGGTTTGCCGTCAGCTTGTACAAATAACCTATTTGAATTTATCCATAATTCGCCGTATAGTGATTTTTGCTCTTCATACCATAACTTGTATTCTTCAAGTAATGAAACTACAAATGTAGGTATTGCAACTTCTCTAACAGAGCTTTCTGTTTTTGGATCTTTAGTAAATATTCCTTTATCAGATAAATATTGACTTGCTTTGTTTATACTAATAATTCCATTCCTAAAATCAATATCATCCCATTCTAATCCCATAAGCTCTCCAAGTCTTACACCGGTAAATATTGTTATAATAATAGCAACTTTATATTTTATATTATCGGCATTTAATTTTTCTAAATTTTC
Source organism: uncultured Lachnoclostridium sp. (assembly GCA_964634715.1). Classification (GTDB taxonomy): domain Bacteria; phylum Bacillota; class Clostridia; order Lachnospirales; family Lachnospiraceae; genus HGM12587. Next base: position 838 of record CAZWLV010000351.1, read on the forward strand.
TAATAAAAATTTACATTGCTCATCATCATAATATCTTCTTTTGGGTTTGTGAACTCTTGGTGGTTGAACTCTTTCAGCTGGATTATTTGCAAGTAGTTGCCAGTATACAGCTTTGTGAAGCATTGCTCGAAGTAATCTGTGATGTTCTAAAATTGTTTTTCTAGATAATGGTTTCTTAAGCCTTTCACCTTTATTATTTTTTAATCGTTTAATTTGTGTATCACTTTCAAGCATATCGTAAAATTTCATAATGTCTGTTGGCTTAATCTTATCTAGTTTGAATTTCCCAAAGTATGGTAGAATTCTAGTATTTAATATTGCAACATATCTAGAATAGGTTGTAGGTGCTAGTTCTTTAGAGCCATAATCTCTTTTCCAAATTTCAGTAAAATCCTCAAATGTAATAGAATTACCATGAGCAACATTTCCTTTCTCAATATCTGCAACAAATTTTGCTAGTTCAAGCTTGGCTTCTTTTTTTGTACAATGAACAGTTTTTGTATGTCTTGCAGGACTACCATCTAGGTTTTTACCACAAAAGTAAACTAACCTATATGTATCTTTACCTCTTTTTTCTATACTCCCTGCCATAAAATCCTCCTTTCCGTGTGGGAGAGAGTATTTTTGTAATCTACAATGAAATTACAAGTTAAAGATTGTATATATTAATTATACTAAGCACAAAAGTAAAAGTCTAACCGACAATGGATGTTTTGGAAAAGTTTTTAAGAGGTGTATGGTAATAAACTAAAATTTTACAATTTAA
>CAZWLV010000352.1:0-1599 GCA_964634715.1 uncultured Lachnoclostridium sp.
TAGTCATTCTTTCACGAACAACTCTTTCCATTCTGGAAAGACCGATACGGTACTGATTCTGTAAAAGTTCGCCTACTGCACGGATACGTCTGTTTCCTAAATGGTCGATATCATCATCATTACCCATGCCGTATTCCAGATGCATGTTGTAGTTGATCGATGCAAAAATATCTTCCTTCGTAATATGTTTCGGAATCAGGTCTGTAATATTTCTCTTAACAGCTTCGATTCTGTCTTCGAGAGTCTCATTTTCTTCCAGAATTTTTTCAAGTGCCGGATAGTATACTAATTCTGTAACTCCGAGATCTTTCGGGCATACATCAAGATAAGCTCCAAGATCTACCATCATATTGGAAAGGATCTTGATATTTCTGTCTTCTTCGCCCTGTACCCAGATATATGGGATTGCTGCATTCTGGATCGTGTCAGCCAGTTCTCTTGTGATCTCTGTGCCTGCTTCTGCAAGGATTTCACCTGTCATTGTATCAACGACATCTTCTGCAAGGATCTGACCTGCTACACGGTTTTTCAGTAATAATTTTTTATTAAATTTGTAACGTCCAACTTTTGCCAGATCATAACGCTTCGGATCAAAGAACATGTTCATGATCAGACTTTCAGCGCTTTCTACTGCCAGCGGTTCACCCGGACGGATCTTTTTATATAATTCCAAAAGACCTTCCTGATAGTTTGTAGAAACGTCTTTTGCAAGTGCTGCAAGAATCTTTGGTTCTTCACCAAATAATTCGAGGATTTCAGCGTTCGTACCACAGCCAAGTGCACGGATCAGCACTGTGATCGGTACTTTTCTTGTTCTGTCTACACGAACATAAAATACATCGTTAGAATCTGTTTCATATTCCAGCCATGCACCACGGTTTGGGATAACTGTTGATGAAAACAGTCTCTTACCGATCTTATCGTGTCCGATCGCATAGTAAATGCCAGGGGAACGTACTAACTGGCTGACAATTACTCGTTCTGCACCGTTGATCACGAAAGTGCCGGTTTCTGTCATAAGCGGAAGGTCGCCCATGAAAATTTCATGTTCATTAATTTCATCAGTCTCTTTATTGTAAAGACGAACCTTTACTTTTAAAGGAGCTGCATATGTTGCATCTCTTTCTTTACATTTTTCGATTGAGTATTTTACATCGTCTTCGCACAGTGTAAAATCTACAAATTCCAGACTGAGATGTCCGCTGTAATCAGCGATCGGAGAAATATCTGCGAATACCTCTTTTAATCCTTCTTCAAGAAACCACTTGTAGGAATCCTTCTGAACTTCGATCAGGTTCGGCATTTCCAGAACTTCTTTTTGTCTGGAGTAGCTCATTCTGCTACTTTTTCCGTTTACTACAGGACGGATTCTGTTCTTTTCCATTGACGTTCACCCTTTCTATTTTTTTAAACTTTCGTTTGAAACTATTTGACTGCATTATATGACATCATACTACATCTAATTTACCATAATAATGCATTCTTCATAATATCATGGCTTTTCAAGAGTGTCAACATCTTTTTTTGCTTTTTTTCAAATATTTTCCAATATTGTTGTTATCGAACTATAAGAAGCTGTCTTCAATATGTACATTTGGA
>CAZWLV010000353.1:0-1594 GCA_964634715.1 uncultured Lachnoclostridium sp.
AAAAAGTACAATTAAAAAGCACCTGTGTGTCGGACACCCAGGTGCTGGAAATTTCAAAAAAATGTACTCTTCCTACGCTGGCATTATCCAGATCAGGTTCTCGGGTACCAGAGCTACACCACTCTGTCTCAGCCGGCCGATTTACCAGCGCCCCATCAATTGTCTTTATCAGACTACTACTTGTGATTTTTCTTGTCAAGCAAAAAATAGATGATCGCTTTATTCATGCATTTCCATGGTCAGTTTCAGACGGATCCGCCGTCTCTGCGGAGCATGTGCCGGAAGCAGATTTTTGTAGCGGTAAATGCTTAAGACCAGTCCGAGCAGAAGATAAGAAATGATCGTTGTCGTACCTCCGCGGGATAAAAATGGAATACTGATGCTGACATAAGGAACCAGATCCAAAGAAACTAAGATCCCCAGTAATGTCTTTAAGAAAAAGACCAGTCCGCAGCCGGTTCCCACGATCATTCCCAACTGATTTTTCTGCCGGATAGAGATCTTGAAGATCTTCAGGATCAGGAAGATCAATGCGGCAGTAATGGCAACGGTCAGAACGATTCCATAGAAACTGCACATGGAGACTAAAATGTAATCCGTCAGATATTCATTCACAGGGCCTTCGGTGAATAACTGTATCGAATTTTCACCGGTTCCAAACCATGCACTGCTTTCAAATAATTTTTGTACATTTGTCATGTAATAAGAAAGTTCTCCTTTTCTGGTAAAAAAGGACAGGATACGTTCTTTTTGATAAACTCTGCCAAAAAAGAAAAGATAACCGATCAAAGCAGCAGGTGTGAAAAGAATGATTCCACAGGAAAGAGCGGTGGTCAGTTTTCGATTGATCTCATACCAGTTTTTCCATACGGCAAAAAGAAAGAGGCAGAACAGACAGGTAAATAAAAGCACTGCATTGCCAAGATCAGGAAGTCTCAGAAGATAGAAAACCGGTATCGCCAGCAGAAGAAATACTTTCAGCAGAACGATCGTTCCATCTCCTCGGAAGGAATACAGAGCCGCAGCGAAAAACGGAACATATAAAAACATCAGTTCCGAAGCAGAAATGACCAAAGGACCAAACAGCAGGTAGCGGTCACAGCCGTTGATGGAACGATGCAAAAATGCATGCCAAAGAAAGAGGATCGCAAGAAAACCTACAGCTCCTTTCCAGCCAACCTGTTCTAAAATGCTGTAATCCAGACGATATACTGCAAGCATGAGCAAAAATCCTGTCAGGATAAAGAAAGCCTGTGTCTGCCATGGGTAAACATCCGGAGAAGCAAGATCGGCAATATAAAAAATGCCGAGATTGAAGATGCTGATGATGGCGATCAATGCGACGATTTCCCAGTTCATATGAGGTCTGTGGATATGATCCATGGAAACACCGACAGAGACAGGATCGCCCATTTCCCTGATGGCACGTTCCAGAGCTTCTTCCGGAAAAGCACCCTGATCTTCATAGTGAGCTGCTTCGTCAAGAATATGATCTTTTAGTTCTTTTTCGACGCTGGAACGGATTTTTTTATACCGGATCTGTTCGGATACGGTTTCCAGATATTCGTTAAGCTCCATAAAGTGCCTCCTTTGC
>CAZWLV010000354.1:0-1591 GCA_964634715.1 uncultured Lachnoclostridium sp.
TAGCCTCCTATCCGCAGTAGAAAGAGGTATTTATGTGTAAATCAATTCCCGGTAACCAAAAACATATGACTATGGATGATCGCATTACGATTGAGAAAGGTCTTGATTCTGTTCAATCACTTCGCAGCATCGCTGCTCAATTGGGCAAAGATCCTTCTACTATTGCAAAAGAAATCAAAAAACATAGAACTCTGCATGAACACAATCGTTTCAACGAACCCAAAAACAAATGTGATCTGTTTGCTTCCTGTCGCAAAAAGAACATCTGCGGTATCTACGCCCCTGTTTGTAAACGTATGTGCAGACTTTGTAATCATTGCAATTCTCACTGCCCGGATTTCAAGCCACGCAGTTATCATTGTGACAAACTTGATAAAGCTCCCTATGTCTGTAATGGCTGTAGCAAAAAAGTCCAATGCCGTCTTGATAAGTTTTTTTATAAAGCTACAACTGCTCACAGACAATATAAAACTGTTCTTGTAGAATCACGAACGGGATTAAACATTTCTCCCGAAGATCTTTCTATTCTGGACGAACTGATCAGCCCTTTGGTTCTGCAGGGTCAGTCACCTTATATGATTCTCCAAAATCATCCGGAAATCCGTTTATCCGAAAAAACCATCTATAACTACATTGATTCCGGTGCTCTCAGTGTAAAGAACATTGACCTGCCTAAAAAAGTTAAATATAAGGTTCGTACTTCGCAATCCATCGAATCTAAAGACACTGGTATCTATGAAGGACGTACCTATAAAGATTATCAAAGTTTCTTAAAAGAATTCCCCGACACAAGAGTCACTGAAATGGATACCGTTATTGGCTGTGAAGGCTCAAAAAAAGTCTTACTGACACTGCATTTTGACTGTTGTTCTTTTATGATGGCCTACCTTTTGGAAAGTAAAGAAGCCTTTCACGTTAAAAACGTTTTTGACAGTATTGAAGCAGACATTGGTACTTTTTCTTTCTCCAATGCATTTTCAATCATCCTGACAGATCGTGGTGGAGAATTTCTAAACCCGGATGCTTTAGAATGCGGAACAGACAACCTTATCCGTACAAGTATCTATTATTGTGATCCCATGTGTTCATGGCAGAAGCCTCACTGTGAAAAAAATCATGAATACATCCGAAAAATCTGTCCGAAAGGTACTTCCTTTGACAGGTACACACAGGATGATATCAATCTAATGATGAGCCACATCAACAGTGCTGCCAGACAAAGTCTTGGCGGTATGTCACCCATGGCTCTTGCAAAACTCACTCTGCCACCGGAATTACTTAACTACTTTGGACTAATCGAAATTCCGGCAGACGAGATTGTATTAACACCTGCTTTATTGAAAAAATAAACCCGAACATTTGAAAAAATCTGCGGATATGAGCCACCATACGCCCCAACGTGACAGGTGGAATTTAGTCTTACAGGGCACAATTCCAGTTGTCTAATCAGTATGCTCATATGTTACAAATTTTATCTTTTGTTCGGGTTAAATTCTACTTTAAAGGGTTTGACGGAATTCGTCAAACCCTAAAATGTAGACTTTAGTCTTCAGTATGGAATTTACCTTTACATGTGGAATTTACTTTTTCA
>CAZWLV010000355.1:0-1579 GCA_964634715.1 uncultured Lachnoclostridium sp.
TCCCAGACTTCTGTTGCCAGTCCGTCATAAAATTCCGGTTCATGACATACCATCAGGATACTTCCCTTGTACGCCTGCAATGCACGTTTTAATTCTTCTTTTGCATCTACGTCAAGATGATTCGTCGGTTCGTCAAGTACCAAAATATTCGTTTCACGGTTGATCAGCTTGCAAAGACGTACTTTTGCCTGTTCTCCACCGCTTAAAACTTTTACCTTACTTTCAATATGTTTGGTCGTCAGACCGCATTTTGCCAGTGCAGAACGCACTTCGTACTGCGTATAACCCGGAAATTCCTGCCAGATTTCTTCGATACAGGTTGTCTGAATATCCTGACTCATTTCCTGTTCAAAATACCCGATGCTTAAATAATCTCCCAGTTCTGCTTTTCCATCTAACGGTTTGATCAGTCCTAAGATACTTTTTAAAAGCGTTGTTTTACCGATTCCATTGGCACCTGTAAGAACGATCTTCTTTCCACGTTCCATTTCCAGATTCAGCGGTTTTGATAACGGTTCATCGTAACCGATCACCAGATTTTCCGTCTGGAAAATATATTTTCCCGGTACTCTGGCTTCTTTAAAATGAAATTCCGGTTTTGGTCTTTCTGCTGCCAGTTCGATCAGATCCATTTTATCCAGTTTTTTCTGCCGGGACATTGCCATGTTTCTGGTAGAAACACGTGCTTTATTTCTTGCCACAAAATCTTTCAGATCAGCAATCTCTTTCTGCTGTTTGTTATAAGCAGCCTCCAGCTGTGCTTTTTTCATGGCATAAACTTCCTGAAACTTGTCATAATCTCCAACATAACGTTCCAGTTTCTGATGATCCATATGATAGATCAGATTGATCACGCTGTTTAAGAACGGAATATCATGGGAGATCAGGATAAATGCATTCTCATAATCGTTCAGATAACGTTTCAGCCACTCGATATGTTCTACGTCTAAGTAGTTGGTCGGTTCGTCAAGGAGCAGGATATCCGGTTTTTCCAAAAGCAGTTTTCCGAGAAGCACTTTCGTTCTCTGCCCGCCGGAAAGTTCTGTCACATCTTTATCCAATCCGATATCGGTAAGCCCTAATGCTCTTCCGACTTCTTCCACCTTGGAATCGATCATATAAAAATCATGTGCTGACAGAAGTTCCTGGATCACACCTGTTTCTTCCATATAAAGAGCCATTTCTTCTTCTGTCGCTTCAGCCATTTTTTCATACATGGCATTCATATCATTTTCTAATTGAAAAAGAAACTCAAATGCACTTGCCAGTACCTGACGAATCGTCATCCCTTTTTCTAATACCGTATGCTGATCCAGATAACCAACACGTACATTTTTTGACCACTCCACTTTTCCTTCGTCCGGCATCAATTTCCCGGTAATAATATTCATAAAAGTGGATTTTCCTTCTCCATTGGCACCGATCAGTCCAATATGTTCTCCCTTGAGAAGGCGAAAAGAAACATCATCAAAAATTGCTCTGTCTCCGAATCCATGGGTTAAGTGTTCTACATTTAAAATACTCATCGAATTTGTCCGTCTCCGTAAATCATATATTTATAGCAGCAAAGTTCTTCCAG
>CAZWLV010000356.1:0-1578 GCA_964634715.1 uncultured Lachnoclostridium sp.
GAGAAAATTAAGGAATCGATATCTGATCGTTTCCGAATGTACTTACAGAGAAATACCTGTGAACCGTAAATGATCAGATATCCAAGTCCCTGTCTTGCTGCCAGAAACTCACCGATGATCACACCGACCAGTGAAAGCCCGATATTGACTTTCATCAGGGAAATCAAGGTGGGCAGTGTGGAAGGAAAGATCACTTTTGTCAGTACGTGCCGTTTTTTTCCGTAAAGGGTATAGATCAGCAGCTGGTCTTCGGCATCGGATTCTGTAAATGCAGTATATAAAGAAAGGATCGTTCCAAAAACTGCTACGGAAATGCCGGCAACGATGATCGTTTTTACATTAGCTCCCAGCCATACGATGAGAAGCGGTGCCAGTGCAGATTTTGGCAGGCTGTTCAGCACGACAAAGTACGGTTCCAGTATCTTAGAAAGTTTTGGAAAAAACCAGAGCAGGATGGCAGCAGCATATCCGACAGCGATGATCAGGATAAAACTGATAAAAACCTCTCCCAGTGTGGTGCCGAGGTGCAAAAATAAAGAACCGTCAGCACACATGCGGTAAAAGGTTTTACAGATAATGGAGGGACTGCTGAAAATAAAACCATCGATCCAGTCGGCCGTTACAGCGATTTCCCAGATTGTTAAAAAGAAAATAAGGATCAGCAGCTGACAGAGCCGGATCAATATCTTCTGCCGTTTATATTGTCGTAAATAAGCGGTCTGTGCAGGGGAAATATCAGGTATCATGACTGTTCAGCTCCTTCCAGATCAGATTAAAATAAGATTTAAATTCTTTGGCATTTCGCCGGTTCATAGGAGAATCCTCTGTAAGATTTTCAAAAGTGATCGAAAGGTCATCGATCAGATGTCCGGGTCTCGCACTTAAGATCAGGATCCGGTCAGCCATGCTGACTGCTTCGGAGAGATCATGAGTGACTAAAATGGCAGTCTTTTTTTCATGTTTGATGATCTTCCAGATATCATCTGCCACGGATAAACGGGTCTGGTAATCAAGAGCGGAAAATGGTTCATCTAAAAGAAGCAGATCGGGTTCTAAAACGAGTGTGCGGATCAGGGCTGCTCTTTGCCGCATACCGCCGGATAACTGGGAAGGTCTGGATTGTGCGAAAGAATCCAGACCGTAAGTTTTTAACATCTGCATGGCTTTTGCTTTGGAAGTTTCATCCATGCGATGCTGGATTTCAAGTCCAAGGAGAATGTTGCTTAAAACGGTACGCCATTCAAAAAGGTGGTCTTTTTGCAGCATATAGCCGATCCTTGCACGGGCAGAAGCGATGGGAGCACCGTTTAGAGAAATGCTGCCGCTTTCCGGATAGATCAGTCCGGCGATCATCGACAGCAGTGTGGATTTTCCGCATCCGGAAGGACCGACGATGGCAATGAATTCCCCCGGATCGACAGAGAAAGAGATGTTTTCCAGTGCTTTTGTTTCCCCGGACAGTTCGTGGTAAGAGTAATCGACTTCAGAAAGTGTAAGAAGGGGAATCATGTTTACACACCTCCGATTTTCTTATATACTATCTTATGAAAATCATGAAAAAAGGTAACGGGAGCAAAA
>CAZWLV010000357.1:0-1575 GCA_964634715.1 uncultured Lachnoclostridium sp.
TGTGCTTGTACAAGGATTTGGCGAGCACTGCGATAACAAATTTACCTATTTGATCGTAAGTACACGCATCATGTTGGTGTGTACATTATGTTTGATGTGTTTGGAAGCACGTGCTGCACCTGCGGTAATAACAACGGTATCGTTTGCTTCGAGAAGATTTTTATTTTTTAATAATTCTAAAGAAGATTCGATCAGATCATCGGTAGATTCAGAACGAACTGCTTCATATGCTTCAACACCCCAGTATAACTGCATCTGTCTGACTGCAACCGGATTTGGTGAAAGTCCGATGATCGGTACAGATGGTCTCCATTTGGAAAGCTGTCTTGTCGTAAATCCTGTAAAGGTTGGTGCAATGATCATTTTTGCACCGATATTGTATGCAGTGGAAACAGAAGAGTAAGAAACTGCATTGGAAATATTATGCAGGATCTCTTCTCCAACGATCCGTTTCTGGAACTGTTTCTGATTTAAATGTTCTTCAGAAGTTTCACAGATCTGAGCCATAGTCTTTAATGCTTCTAAAGGATATTTGCCCATTGCTGTTTCTCCGGAAAGCATGACAGCATCGGTTCCGTCATATACGGCATTTGCAACGTCTGTTACTTCTGCACGGGTAGGACGTGGATTACGGATCATGGAATCTAACATCTGTGTTGCTGTGATAACCGGTTTGCATGCTGCGTTACATTTGCGGATGATCGTTTTCTGGATGTGAGGAACTTCCTGCATCGGAATTTCTACACCCATATCACCACGGGCAACCATGATACCGTCACTGACAGCAATGATCTCGTCGAGATTTTCGATACCTTCAGCATTTTCGATCTTGGCGATGATCTGGATCGGTGATTCGTATTCATCTAAAATCTTTCTGATCTCAAGGATTGCATCAGCAGTACGTACAAAAGATGCTGCGATAAAGTCAAATCCCTGTGCGATACCGAAAAGAATATCATCTTTGTCTTTTTCTGTTAAGGCAGGAAGGTGGATCTTTACGTTTGGAACATTGACTCCTTTACGTTCTCCTAATTCACCGCCGTTGATCACTGTACAAACAATGTCTGTATCATTTACGGAAGTAACTTCCAGTTCGATCAGACCGTCATCGATGAGGATCTTGTTGCCGGCAGTTACGTCTTTGTTTAATCCGTCATAGTTGATATAACAGATGTTTTCATCACCTACGATCTCATTGATCGTTAAAGTGTAAGTCTGTCCTTCTTTTAAGGTTACTTTTTTTCCATCTTTTAAGAGTCCTGTACGGATTTCTGGACCTTTTGTATCTAAAAGAGCTGCGATCGGTAAACCGAGTTCTTTTCTAACTTCTTTTAAGAGATCAAGACGGCCTTTGTGCTCGTCATAGGATCCATGGGAAAAATTAAATCTTGCGATGTTCATACCGTTTTTTGCAAGTCCGGTCATCAGGTTTTTGTCATTGGTGTTTGGTCCCATGGTACAGATAATTTTCGTTTTTTTCATGAATATCTCCTGTTGCTATATTTGTGTTCTTTCCTATTAAATGTCGTCGGGCTTATTATATCAGAAATCTGTAAAAAAACAACATCAGAAATG
>CAZWLV010000358.1:0-1573 GCA_964634715.1 uncultured Lachnoclostridium sp.
CACGAGGTCTGGCTGTATGATGATAAGTGGCATCAGCCGGTGCTGGACTGCGTGTACCGGTGCATGGAGGGATGATACCATGATTGCGAAAATTGCAACTGTGCTTCTCTTCTGCCTTTTCTACTGGTTCTGCTGTTTTCTATGAACAGGCACGGACAAAAAGAACCTCGCCGGTCTGCGTTCCTATCCCGATGCCGTTCAGCGGGCAGTGCGGGAACATCCGTACTGGGAAAAGCAGCACCGCAGGAGAAATCCATCATTTCTACAAAGACATTCATTTATCCGCATGAGCAAGCTGCCTGATGTCAGGGGCAGGATTACTTATATATCCAGCCATGCGAAGCTTTCTACTACTGTTCAAAAATATTTGTAATCTGACAATAGATAAAATAGTTTTGTCATGTTATTCTGATAAAGGAAATCACTGGCAGAATCGACCGGCAGTATGGCATGATAAAAACAAGCTCTATATCTCACAGCCAAGCCTTACCAATGCAATCAACGAACTGGAAAAAGAAATATGGCAGGGATATTATTGCCGTACCCCTTGCGGAAGAAAGCGATATGCGCATCGGCTATATTACCCATCGTAAAGGCATGGTCAGCAGACTGGGCGCTACCTATCTGGAGGCGTTGAAGAAATAGGTAAACGCAGAAAAGAGTGAGCCGGAACAGTCAAAGAGAACATTGGAACTCATGGGCAGGTTCAATGAATTGGGCAGAAATGGGGAAATGGTCTGTGATGCAGATAAAATAGTGAAAGAACACATGAGGGAGATTTGAAAAAGATGAAATATATGATTGCTTCGGATATTCACGGTTCGGCATACTATTGCCGAAAGATGGTGGAGGCTTTCAGGCGGGAAGAAGCGGACAGGCTGGTTTTACTGGGAGATATCTTGTACCACGGTCCAAGAAATGACTTGCCAAAAGAATATGCACCAAAGGAAGTCATAACGATACTGAACAGCCTGAAACAGATGATTTTCTGTGTCAGGGGAAATTGTGACACGGAGGTTGACCAGATGGTTCTGGAATTTCCGATTCTCGCTGATTATTGTATTTTGGCAATAGGAGAACGGCTTGTCTATGCAACGCACGGGCATCGGTATTGCATGGAAACGCTGCCGCCGATACAGCCGGGGGATATTCTGCTTCATGGACATACTCATATTCCGGCATGGGAAAATTTTGGAAACGGAAACTTGTACCTGAATCCGGGTTCCGTTTCCATACCAAAAGCAGGAAGCGAACACAGTTATATGATGGTATGTGGCGGGGAAATCTTATGGAAGACGCTGGAAGGCGACAGTTATCATTCCCTTATACTGTAATCTCTAAAATTCTTGTGGGTAAAAATAATATAACTTTTCAGGTGCTGGTTGTCCATAGCTTAAAACTATGGACAACCAGCATTTATTTGTATTATACAGAATGTCAGGGACAAATTATAATGAAAAAAGTTTATAATTTAAAATTCATTATGATTTGGAGGGAATTATGCAGATATCAGTTATTGGATTTCCCAGAATCGGGACTTTACGGGAGTTAAAGTTTGCTTCTGAGAAATATT
>CAZWLV010000359.1:0-1557 GCA_964634715.1 uncultured Lachnoclostridium sp.
GTTACCCTTGATGCAGAAGGCAAGATCGATTTCAACGATAAGAGCGTAACAGAAAATACACGTGTATCTTATCCGATCAGCCACATCGACAACATTGTACGTCCGGTATCTTCTGCACCAGCAGCTAAGAATGTAATCTTCTTATCAGCAGATGCATTTGGAGTACTTCCTCCAGTATCTATCTTAACACCGGAACAGACACAGTACTACTTCCTGTCTGGTTTCACAGCAAAATTAGCAGGTACAGAACGTGGAATTACAGAACCGACTCCTACATTCTCAGCATGCTTCGGTCAGGCATTCCTTGAACTGCATCCTACAAAATATGCAGAAGAACTTGTTAAGAAAATGGAACAGAGCGGTGCAAAAGCATACCTCGTAAACACAGGATGGAACGGAACAGGAAAACGTATCTCTATTAAAGATACTCGTGGTATCATCGATGCAATCTTAAACGGAGATATCTTAAACGCTCCTACAAAGAAGATCCCTATGTTCGATTTCGAAGTTCCAACAGAACTTCCGGGCGTAGATCCTGCAATCCTTGATCCTCGTGATACATATGCAGATGCTTCTGAATGGGAAACAAAAGCAAAAGACCTTGCTTCAAGATTCGTTAAGAACTTCGCTAAATACGAAGGAAACGAAGCTGGTAAAGCATTAGTTGCAGCAGGACCAAAAGCTGAATAATCAGTTCTAAAAGTTTTATAAAAAAGCAAAAACCCTTGTCCGCCGGTGGCGGACAGGGGTTTTTTAAAATGGATTTTTCCGGTATTCATTCGGGGTCATTCCGGTCGCTTTTTTAAAAGACTGGGAAAAATAGCTTGGCGAAGAAAAACCAAGCATACGGCTGATCAGAGCCAGTGTATAATCATCATTTTTTAAAAGATGCTTTGCTTCTTCGATCCTTTTATAGACCATGTAGTTGATCGGCGAAGTTCCGTATTCTTTGGAAAATGCATGAACCATATAGTATTTGCTCACGTGTGTCAGCTGTGCCAGCGTATCTAATGAGATATTTTCTTTGTAATGTTCGTCGATATAATGCCGTACCGTGGCACATAAGCGGGAAGAAGTTTTCCGGATCGGTGTCATGGTCGTAGAAAAGTTGGTCTGCCGTGTCAGAAAGATAAAAAGTACTTCGATCAGGTTCTGGCAGATCGTATCGTATCCGGGAGATTTTTCTTCAATTTCATGAAGGATGTTTTGCAGACAGAGCAGGACACTGTCTCTGATGCTGCGGAAGTTTACGATACAGTAACGGTTGTCCCGTTCATCTGATACGGAAAGCTCCAGACCTTCCACTCCAAGCACGATATATTCCAGAGGATTGGAGTTAAAGCTGATCTCTGTATGTTCGATATTAGGGTTCACGACGACCAGATCGTTTGCATTGACCGGAAATGTTTTTCCCTCGATAAAAAACTGACCGGTGCCTCCGATCACATAAAAAAGCTCGGAACAGCTGTGCGTATGAGGCGTGCTGTGCCAGTCTCCATTATATTTGGCAGAACTGACATAGAGAAGCTTTGCGGCATCCCGGATGTTGTTCTGCTC
>CAZWLV010000360.1:0-1546 GCA_964634715.1 uncultured Lachnoclostridium sp.
TGTCTATTTCATTGCCGCTAAGGTTACCAAAACAAGATATACCCTGACGGGAGCCATGCTCTCCACGGTGGTTGGTATCGTGGCAAGCGTGATCCTTGCGGGCATGATGTGACCGGACATTTACTTCCGGACATTTTTCATATCATACATACGTGCATCCAGCAGCATCAGAAAATCCCTGCTGTTTAAATCGGCGTGCAGTTCGGTGATGCCGTATGAAAAAGCCAGACGGAACGGATTCTGCCCCGATGTATTGATCCTGTTCAGTTCTTTTTTGATGCTTTCTATGGCAGCCTGTGCTACGGCTTCCGGTTGCCGGATGACAAGAATAAATTCGTCACCGCCGTAACGGACTGCGAAGCCGATCCCATTTACATGCTCGCGCAGAACGGAACTGAACTGCATGAGCGCTTCATCTCCCGCATCGTGTCCGAAGCGGTCGTTGATCGTTTTAAAATCATCCATATCGATCAATACGCCCGTAAGAACCGACCGGTTTCGGGAATTGCAATAGGAACGGATATAATCGTTATAGTAACGTCTGTTATAAATACCGCACAGGGAATCAATATAAGCCGATTCGCTCTGGGTACTTAAATATACTCCGGCAAGACCGATGGAGATACCGATAAAGATCAGTGATATCCCGTAGCTGAGGGTTTGAACGATGATCGCAAGTGTGATCGGAATAATGAAAATGATCGCAGGAAAGATCATGTATTTTCCCTTGTCATTACGATGTAAGTAGATCCGGACCGTTCCGAATACGATATAGAACAGGATCAGGATCGTCGGGATAAAGAAGTGCCAGCTTGTTCGGATGTAGGAATTATCCGGTGTGACTGTGAAGATAAAGCCGTTAAGGGGAGCGGATGCAACTAACAGTGTCAGCAGGAGCAGGGGTGTACCAAGTATCAGTGCCAGCTTTTTCACCCGTGCATTGTTGCTGTTCAGCTTATATTCGGTAAACAGGGGCCAGCAGCAGGCAATTGTCATGTTAAAGGTATAGTACAGGATGTTGCCGATATAATTCAGCTCTACCGACATCGGGAATGTTCTGCCGTCTATCCAAAATACCAGTGTATCAAAAAAGCACTGGAACATCGTCAGATCGATCATTAAATTCAGGATCCTTACATCAACCAGCATGGCTGCCTTCAGTTCCCTGTTCATATGAAGCTTTAATATCATCAGCAGCAGAAACGCCGAAGCATTTGCTGTTGCGATCTGTGTTATCTGAACCATGGTATTTGTCCTCGTTTTCGGTTGCGCAAATTTACATACTAATTATAACATATAATTGGGATTTCGGGAATGGTTTCAAGAATAAGGATTTTGATAGAGCTGCGCATATTGACATATATTTATAATATATGTATAATATAAATATGAATAAGATAGAATTTGAGTGGGATGATAATAAGGCTCAGATTAACATTGAGAAGCATGGTGTAACTTTTGAAGAAGCAAGTACTGTGTTTGCTGATGAAAATGCTATTTTGTTTGATGATCCGGAGCATTCAGAGGTGGAAGAAAGGTTTATGCT
>CAZWLV010000361.1:0-1535 GCA_964634715.1 uncultured Lachnoclostridium sp.
TCAACGACTCATGAAAGATTTTCACAGCTGTGAATGAAAATAAAAGAGGTGCGTCGGATCATGATATCTGCTATACTGGATACAGCAGGCGAAGTCCGGTTGTACCTTGGCGGAAATGTCACCCCGTTTGTTCAACGTGGACGAATTGCCCAAGAGAACAGCAGTATGTTGCACCACGGAAGTGGAGAGCACGAGTAGCAAGATTCGGATACCCACCCGGGCAATTCCCAAGCCTGCAATACGACAGGAGGGAATCTCATGCAAGACATTTTGACCTGTGCCATGGGACTGGACGTTCATCGGGATATCATCGTTGCCTGTCTGGTCAAAGGTGCTGTGGATGCCGAACCTGAAGTTGAAACACGCACCTTCAGTACACTAATCCCAGAGATGCAGAAACTGCGAGACTGGGTAATCGAAGCCGAATGTCGGAACGTTGCAATGGAAAGCACCGGAATCTACTGGCAACCCATTTACGAGATGCTGGAATCCTGTTTCAACGGTGAAATCAACATTCTGGTCGTAAATGCACGACACATGAAGAATGTGCCTGGACGCAAGACTGACATGAAGGATGCCCAGTGGATCGCCACATTGCTCCGTGCTGGTTTACTCAAAGGCAGCTTTATCCCTGATAAAGCATTCCGAGAGCTTCGGCATCTGACCCGTTATCGTAAGAGTGTTGTCCATGACATTACGGCACAAAAGAACCGGATTGATAAATTCCTTCAGAGTTCCGGGTTCCGCTTCACCGCATTCCTTTCAGATACCTTCGGTGCTTCCGGTAGAAACATCATTCGACATCTCATTGAGCACGGCAGCATTGACCGTGCAGCGTTGGATAAATGCCTGAAGACCAAAACCAGAAACCGAATTGACGAGATACTCGTTGCACTGAATGGGTCGCTTTCCATTCATCAGCGCAGATTCCTGAATATGGTGTTTCAGCATCTGGAGGATTTGGAAGCGCATAAGCACACTGTTGAGGACGAAATTACTGAGGAAGTCCTAAAACATACGGATGCGCTGAATCTGCTTTGTTCTATTCCCGGAATCGATGTCACTGCAGCAGCTGCTATCATTGCGGAAATCGGCACTGATATGAGTTCGTTCCCAGATTCCCAGCACATCTGTTCCTGGGCAGGACTGAGTCCTGGCAACAACGAGAGCGCTGGCAAGCGAAAGAGCGTCCATATCAACAAAGGCAATCCGTATCTGAAGAGTATGCTGTGCGAAGTCGCATGGATCATGGCATCTCACCGCAAGCTGTATCTATCTGGTTGGTACTGGAAAGTGAAACAACGAAAAGGAGCAAAGCGGGCAACGATTGCGCTGGCCCGGAAGATTCTTTCCATTATCTACACCATGCTAAAAAACGGCACACCCTACAACGAGGAATGCTTTGAACAGCGCAGACAGCGATGCGAGAGGAAACGTGCCAACCGCTTGGTGAATGAATTACAGAAGTTGGGCTACGTAGTTGTAGCACCCGACTGATGCTTGCTCCAATATTGCTCCGCCAGCGACAGGCACTG
>CAZWLV010000362.1:0-1521 GCA_964634715.1 uncultured Lachnoclostridium sp.
CTGAGCAAAACCCTTTACAGGACGACACCTGCGACACCATTCAGGAGGTACAGCTTCGGATCACCGCTGCCAGAGATACCGTCCATTTAAAATCCATCCGCCTCTATGGTGGGAAGCCATACATGAGCAAAAGCAGCGATTTTGCTCATGGCTCTGAATAGTTACTCTGATTTTGTAATGATCAGATGATGTAAAAACGCAATATCCTTATATTCGTCCAGATCAGATACCCGCATTTCCATCTCGATCATTTGCTTCTGCCACTCTGCATCCTTATGGATCTCCTGATTCTGCTGCAGATCCCAGAAGGTTCGCAAGCCAAGCGTCTTTCTAACGGAAAGCGACGGACACCATTTTGTAATATCCGAATCCTCATAATAATGGATCACTCCGTATCTGGAGGCTACTCCGTCCTTTCCGTCAAGCAGGCTGTAGGCATGCTCAAAATTGTTCAGAAGCACTACCATCTGCATCACTCTCCCTGCACGGTTATGCTTCACGATGGAAAGCGTTCCATCCGGCTTCAATATTCTTGCAAACTCTTTTACAATATCCTCTCTGTCCTGCGCATATTCCAAAACATTGTGACAGACGATCATATCAAATTCTTCATCCTCGAACCTGCGCAGTTCATCCGTACTTCCGATAAGCTGCGTATACGGATGATCCACCCATCGCTCTTTCACGCTCTCTTCGTCCGGTTCAACTGCGATCACCTCGTTATACTCTGCCAGATGATTTGCCGTCACGCCGATGCCACTGCCAAAATCAAGGATCTTCTTGCCCCTGATCTCTCCCATCTGCCTCCACATAAGCTGCTTCATCAGATATTCCCATTCTGATAAATCGGTTAATTTATGCATCGTACCTGCTCCTTAACTTTCGTTTTATCTGCTATTTCAACGTCTCTATCCATTTGCCATTTTCTTTATAAAAGAAATATTCACTAATGTCGTCATTCAAAAACACTTCCAACATTTTATCCATTCCATAGGCAAGCTTTCTCTGCTTCATTTCATCTAATGTCAGCCAGAAAACCTCCCCCTCTTCAGATGAAGTAACCGTCCCTTCAAACTGATCCGTCTTATAAAACAACACGACATATCTAGTCTCCTCATCCTTCATCCAGTCTTTTATCCCACAAAGCTTCGGAGCTGAAATTTTCAATCCCGTTTCTTCCCACACTTCACGGATCACCGCATCCGTAAACGATTCTCCTCTTTCCACATGTCCTCCGGGAAATGTGATCCCTGAATAATCATCCCCCTTTTTATCCTGCACAAGTACCTTGTTTTCACTAAACACCATACACATATTCGTCATGATCACATGTTCTATCCTTGCCATTCGTAATATTACCACCCTTTATCATTCTCTTAGTTTCTTTATTTCCATATACTGTAATTTTTCAATCAATCTCGGCTGAATAAGCGGATATGTCCGGTTATCCGGCAGATCACTTATCCTTCACACTTTTTTAATCGGATGTCTGATCACGGTTTTCCATTTCTCCGGCGCCAC
>CAZWLV010000363.1:0-1514 GCA_964634715.1 uncultured Lachnoclostridium sp.
ATGCACGTTTCGTTAATTCTCCGAGGCGAACCAGTTCCTCAATCTGGCATACATCGCTTCCGTCAGCCAGGCAACCGGGGCGGCAGGCATCTCCAAGCGAGATTGTCACATCATACTCACGGCAGATATCAAGAATCTCGTCGAAATATTCATAGAACGGATTTTCTTCTCCCGTCATGCACATCCACGCAAACACAAGCGAACCGCCACGCGAGACGATATTCATTTTTCTCTTATGCTGACGGATTTGCTCAATCGTCTTGCGGGTAATGCCACAGTGGAGTGTTACAAAGTCAACGCCGTCTTCTGCGTGCAGACGGATGACATCAATAAAGTCTCTGGCACTCAGCGTTGCAAGGTCTCTTTGGTAATGAATCACACTGTCGTAAACGGGAACCGTGCCGATCATGGCAGGGCATTCACTTGTCAGCTTTCTGCGAAAAGGCTGTGTATTGCCGTGAGAGGACAAATCCATGATTGCCTCAGCACCCATATTCACGGCCGTCATCACTTTTTTCATCTCCACGTCGTAATCC
Organism: uncultured Lachnoclostridium sp.; assembly: GCA_964634715.1. Lineage (GTDB taxonomy): Bacteria > Bacillota > Clostridia > Lachnospirales > Lachnospiraceae > HGM12587. Next base: position 537 of record CAZWLV010000363.1, read on the forward strand.
TTGCAATCGCGGGAAACACCGAGATTGACATTGATTTTGGTGCGAAGCATTGAGCCAATGCCATTCGGGTCAATACAGGTGTGTAATTTGTTGGCACAGATCACGACCTGACCTTTTGCAACAAGATTGCGAATCTCTTCTTCGGTGCGATATTCCTTTAATGCAACCGTCTTCATTTCAGGGGTAATGATGCCCTGTCTTGCGGCATCCATTTGTGTGGTATAGTTTTTCATTTTTTATGCTCCTTTCAAGCGTCCTTTTCAGAAATTAATGTGTTCAGCGCAAAATTATGCATCATAGGGCCTGAGCCTTTTCCTAAATCCAACATGGCAGAAAGTGCACCGGAAATATATTCTTTGGCTTTCATCACGGATTTCTCCATAGAGTAACCCTTGGCAAGATTGGCGGCAATAGCAGAGGAAAGGGTGCAGCCTGTTCCATGTGTGTTAGGATTGTGGATGCGTTTTCCCTCGAACCAGTGCATATAATTGTCTGAATACAACAGATCATTGGCATCATTGATGCTATGACCGCCTTTTAAGAGAACTGCACAGCCGTAGGTGTCTCCAATATGTTTTGCGGCTTTTTGCATATCTTCTTTGCTATGAATGGTCATATCGGATAAGACCTCCGCTTCGGGGATGTTTGGTGTGACCAATGTGGCAAGAGGGAGCAGTTCCGCTGCAAGAGTCTGGACTGCATCGGTTTTGATCAGTGAAGAACCGGCAGTTGCCACCATGACGGGATCGACCACAATGTTCTTTGCCTCATAATGTCGCAGTCTTTCGGCAATCACATGGATCAATTCTGTGGAAGATACCATGCCAATTTTTACCGCATCGGGGAAAATATCTTCAAAGATAGCGTCCAGTTGCTCTGTTAAGAAATCAGGTGTAGATTCCTGAATTGCTCTCACGCCGGTAGTGTTCTGTGCTGTCAGTGCTGTAATTGCACTCATGGCATAAACTCCATTCATGG
>CAZWLV010000364.1:0-1513 GCA_964634715.1 uncultured Lachnoclostridium sp.
AAAGATTTTCTGATATTCTTCCGCATCCGTTCTGTCAGCATTTCGTATTGTTCAATCTCCTCTTCACTCAGTCCGGCATACTTCACCTGCTGATAAGTATTTTTTGCCGCCAAAAGATCCATGATCACCGGCTCTGCACCGCCAAGAAGTTCCAGATCTATCTTGTGATCTGACTTTTTCTTTTCTAATTCCGGCATGTCGGATTCTTTCAGGGCAATCATCCCTTTGGAGATCATTTTCTGGATCGCCATGACCAGTTTCCGGCGTTTGATCTTTGTAACTTCTGCCATTTCTTTTAACGTACAGCTTTCTTCGGTCTGACTTAAGAAAAAGAGCAGTTTTACTTCTTCAAAGGTCAGATCCTGTTTAAGTGCCGTCATTTCCAGATACCGGTCTAACAGTTTTTCTTCCCGATAAGTATCAAAAAGGATCCCGGCACCTTCCATAATATTAAAACTGACAGAAATCCTCTCATCTCCTAATTTCATACTGCCCGGAAAAACGGTCGGTCCTACATTGCCGTCGCCCGCTGCATCGATCAGAAAACGATATACCTGCAGCCTTCTCTTTTCATAGTCTTCTTCATCAAAAACATCTTTATAAAATTCATTATAGCATTTAAAGACCATACGTTTCATACGGAGTGTTTTGGAAATGCTCGTCCCTTGAGAGACCAAAGATCCCGGTGTTTTTACATAATAATAAATCGGTACCCGAAGTGCATAGACCTGTTTGATGTGACGGATGTATTCCATATTGAAAATGAAATCTTCACACCAGCTGATGTCTTTCTCCATACAAAGATCAAATTGTTCTATAATGGATCTTTTGTATAATTTATTCCATAATACACCGTAATAAAAATCTGCCGGATTTTCCATCATTTCCAGAGCAAATTCTTCTCTGGAAAGTACACCATCCCAGTCGATCTTTCCTTTTGCCGATACACGTTCTCCTACGACCCGGTAAAAATCTGCAATAACCATTTCACAGTTATGTTCTGCGGCGGCACGCAGCAAAAGCCCCGTCGCTTCTGGTGTGATCCAGTCATCACTGTCTAAAAACTGCACATATTCTCCTTTGGCCTCTTTCAGTGCAAGATTCCTGCTGTCTGAAACACCGGAATTTTCTTTATGGATCACCCTGACTCTGGAATCCTCTTTTTCATAATGATCACAGATCTCTCCCGAAGAATCCGTACTTCCGTCATCAACAAGAAGAAGCTCGAAGTCCGGGAAATCCTGTTTTAAGACACTGTCAACACAGCGTTTCAAATATTTTTCTGCATTATAGACTGGAATGATCACACTTACCCTTGGACTCATTTTTTCACCCTTAACCTATAAAAAGATAGAGAAAATATACGGCATAAGCTAACAGCATCAGGATTCCGACCGGTCTTTTCAGTTTCTGTTCTTTCATTACTCCAAACCATAACAAAAGTCCTGCTGCCAGTGCTACTGCACAGTCGATCACAAAACCTGTCTTAAATTCTACCGGTGTGATCAGTGCT
>CAZWLV010000365.1:0-1503 GCA_964634715.1 uncultured Lachnoclostridium sp.
AGATCCTGCTGATTGGCAGTTTCTGAAACTGGAAAATGGTTTCAAAAAAGAGATCGGCGAAGAAATATTTACGGTAAAAGAGCAAAGAAAGATTCAGCAGGCGGTCAAAGAAGGAAAGATCACGTTCTTTGTTGCAAAGCGTGGATATCGTGCAGTCGGTATGTGCAGTGTTGCGAAATGTTATTCGACATTCTCCTGCTCTGATATGGGGATTTATGACGATTTCTATATTGAACCGGTCTTTCGGGGAAAAGGTATTGCCCGGAAATTGGCACAGGCTGCACAAAACTGGTGTAAAGAACAGGGAATCTCTGGTTTGATGGTATGCTGTGCACCTTGTGATGAAACAATGTATCAGGCACTTGGATTTGATATGCGGTTGGGTACGGCTTTCGTGAATCAGTAAAAAATATGGCAGGAAGGGGAAGAAGATGAGGTATAAAATTGCAATCTGTGATGATTCTGATGCAGACAGACAATATGTTTTCAATATGGTAGATCACTGGGCAGTTTTGACCGGTCATATGGTACATATTGATACATTTTCTTCAGCGGAGAATTTCCTGTTCCATTATGCCGAAGAAAATGACTACGATATTTTGCTTCTGGATATTGAAATGGGAGCGATGGACGGTGTTGCGATGGCAAAGCAGATCCGCCAGAGTAACGATACGGTTCAGATCATTTTTATCACGGGATATTCAGATTATATTTCTGAAGGCTACGAGGTAGCAGCTTTGCACTATCTGATGAAGCCCGTGAAGGAAGAAAAGCTCTGTTCCGTGCTTGACCGTGCCGTAGAAAAGCTTTCCAAAAATGAAAAGGTTTTGATTTTCGAAACCGGCGGTGAAATGGTGCGAGTACCTGTTTATCAGATCCGGTATGCAGATGTTTGCGGCAATTATGTGACCGTTCATGGAAAGAGTGACGTGACGGTAAAGATGACGTTAGGAGAGCTGGAAAAGCAGTTAGATGAACGTTTTTATCGTGCAGGGCGTTCCTGCATTGTGAATCTGACGCAGATTGCCCGTGTCACCAAAACAGAGATCAGATTAAGCGATGGAACTGCCATTCCTCTTCCACGGGGAGCGTATGATGGTGTTAATCGTGCGATTATCAACATGAGGTAAGAGGTATGGGATTATTTTCAAAGAAAATAGAAAAACAGATTGCTTCCTATCAGCAGGAACTGATCGAAACACATTATCGGGAAGTGGACAATATGTACCGTCAGATCCGTGGCTGGCGGCATGATTATCGAAATCATATTCAGACGATGAAAGCCTATGCGGCAGACGGAGATCTTGAATCGATCAAAAATTACCTTGATCTGCTGGATGAAGACTTAACGACGGTTGATACGGTGATCAAGACCGGAAATCCGATGACGGATGCGATCCTTAATTCCAAGATTTCCCTTGCAAAAGCGAAAGGAATTGAAGTGACGGCAGATGCACATATCCCTGTGAAGTTAAAATCTTCGGAGATCGATCTGTGCTGTAT
>CAZWLV010000366.1:0-1500 GCA_964634715.1 uncultured Lachnoclostridium sp.
TGTTTCATACGATATATGCGGTTCCGCATATATCTGTTCTGAATAGTTACTTTTATTCTTAATTTATTACTTTACTTCTTCGGCTTTCCCGTCTGCCGCTGCCTTTTTTGCATCACTGCGGTCACTTAATTTTTTTCCCGCTAAAATGCCAAGTCCGGCCACTGCCACCAAGATTACGAAAATCAGTAAATAATGTACGAATGAACCAAAAATTGCCATTCTATTTTGCCTTCCCTTCTGTCTTTGACAAATCTTTTGCACAGTCCTAAGCAACTGAAATATACAGAAGCGTTACGTTCTTCATAACTTATTTAGTATAACGCAAGTATTTCCCTATCGTCAAGTAAAGTTCGCAATTCTATTTAAATTTTTCTCTGTTACCATTGCCTCTCATAATGCATTTTCCCCAAATGTCGGCAGTAAATCCATACATTTGCAAAAATATGAATTCATGTCTCAAGCATTTGACAAAAATTCAGGCAGGACTGTGCAATAAACACACAGTCCTGCCTGAACTTTTCCTTTTTTTTAAATATTAAGGCAATCGTGCACATCCTGCTCAAACTGATGTGACATCCGAGAGCCTGAACCGCCTTCATACCTCGAGTTTCTCATATAAATCGCAGTAATACGATTGACTGGATCTACCCAAAAATGTGTACCGTAAGCGCCACTCCAGCCAAACGCTCCACATGGAAGCGATGGATATGTATTTTCTGTAACCACACGCACTCCCAGTCCCCATGCCTCCGAATTCTTTACAATTTCTTTTGCAAGTGTGGAGGTAGCCATCTCCCTTACCGTCCTCTGAGAAAGAAGCTGATATCCCTGAAAGCTGCCCTCATTCAGTAGCATCGCTGCAAAGTTTTTATAATCCTGTAAAGTAGAAGCCAGTCCGGCCCCTCCAAGGAAGCAGGCAGTAGGGACTCCCTCAAAGATACTGTCTTCCGGCATCTTATCTACTCCCTCTTCTCCATCCTTATAAGTATGCATAGGTACCATGCGTTTCCATTGTTCCTTCGTAGGAGAAAAAGTAGTATCCTTCATACCGAGTGGCAAGAAAATCTCTTCCTCCAGAAACTTATCATAAGTCTTGCCGGATACCAGTTCAACGATACGTGCTGCCACATCAAACGCATGCGTCGGACTGTATGCAGCACTTGTCATAGGCTCAAAATCCAGTGGATTTTCAGCATAATACGCAACCATCTGCGCAAGATTCTTTCTATCCTGTGGCGGCATTTTTCTGGATACATAATCTCCCACAGGTCCACTGCCCAAACCACTGGTATGTGTAAGCAGATGACGAATCGTAATCTCCTGTTTCGCAGCACCAATAATCACAAGTCCTGATTGATCCATACTGCCGATATTCATTTGACGATACTCCGGAATAAAGTCTGAAACCGGCTGATCCAGCCTTAATTGTTCTCTCTCCGCCAAAATCAGTACCGCTACTGCAGTAATCGGTTTTGTCATAGATGCCAAACGAAAAAGAGA